>NZ_JAKREZ010000051.1:0-17718 GCF_022348345.1 Alteromonas sp. CNT1-28
GTTTGAATTCTTTCGAGTAGCTTTTTCGCGTTTTCATATACACTCCAGTTGAGATGATTATCTCTTAACTGGGTGTGTGAATCTATTGAACCACGTCACCTTAATTCCGTGGCTTTTAAAGCATTCGATATAAGCTTCTAAGTTTCTTCTATCACCAAGTTGACCTACCTCAGTCACTTCAATTTCGACTTCTCCTGCATTGGGGTATTCCTTCCTCAGCTTATGTAAGAAAAATTCAATCCCACTATACATTTCAGATGCATCAAGGTTGCAAGCGACCCTACCATTAAAGCCTTCAATAGAAAGAGCCTCGCTAACTCTAAAGGTCTCTTCAAGGACCCACTGAGAAAATTTTGCTTTATATTTGGAATTTCTGATAAGGGGCAGGAAAAAATGGGGTTCTATCGATTTTCCGAGATGGTTAACCCACCTAACAAGTAGCTCTATTCCAATTGTCTTGCCAGTCAAAATGTTCACTTGGGGTTGCAGAAACATTTCGAGTTTGCCTTTACATATATGCGAGGAAATTAGTCGATTAAGCATATTTTTACTCACTCTTACTTAACCGGCATTTGTGTGGTTTCTTCCCGCCCGATGTCCATACAAAAGGGCTTTGCGCCGCAGTACTATTTGCAGTTCTAAATACAGGATGCTCCTTGGCAACAACATTACGATCGATTAAAGATTCAATACATGAAATCGAAGTAATGTAGTAGCTTAGATTTGAATTAGAATCTTTTTCAGACATTAAAAATGATACGGTGACAGCATTATCTTCATTCACCAATATCTTGAAGTATACTGAATGCCCATTTTTGACATGGTACCCACTCACCACGCTAACCCGCCCCAATAACTTCGCCATTTCCAATTCATAACTTTTGAGCTGGTACCATGCTCCCCCTTGCCTATTGAGCAACGGTGGCATTGGAATAAGATTATCTAATTCATAAACAACGTCTTCGTCGTATTTAGTTGTACCATCATTTATTAGTCCTGCTGCATCCCATTTTGTAACTTTTTGATTTGTGTATTCTTCAAATTTTTTTCTAAAACGGTTTCTATCGTACAAATCTCGGAAAGGTTTTGAATGGTAATCGTCTGCGTAACTCAATTGATACTCAGCAACAGCTAAGTACTCATTTGCACCTTCAATTTTTTTGTTTATGGCTAACTTAGTTTGACTGACATCCTTGGTAAGGTGGCCAGAGAGAAGTAGTGGCGCTGCATTTAGTTGAAAACTAAGTAAGGCCACGGATGCGAATGTTCTTAACACTATAGTTCACCTAGGCCTTTTCTATATCCAGCATGGACAACAATATAATTAGGTGAATCTCCCCGCTTAAAGTCCTCTACATTAATGCACTGAAGTGCTGCACTATAGCCAAGCTCGAAGAGTTCTTCATATGACGTATCTAGGCTATTAATAACTTTAAGTTTGTTTTCTAAATTGGTATCGATTGGATTAATGGTTATTTCATGGATGCCGATACTAAATGCAATTACAGTGCTACTAACCTCTACAACCAACGTTGTTGAATCGGACTTTTTCTTTTCAAATTGTTCTCCGATAAACTTAAATTTTATAGAGCCATTGTTCATTTTTTCCGTTATCTTCTCGCCTACCACACTGGATAGAAGAGACTTGAAGTGTTCTTCAGCTATGTACCCATAAACCACTACATTCTCTAATTTATCGAGTAAAGACGCGTCGAAATTTTTTGTTAGTTCACTCACTTATGCTTCTCCTTAAAAGCTACTTTCTTCTACTACTACTTTATTTCTACCGTCCTCTTTAGCTTTATATAAAAGCGCGTCCGCTCGCTTAATTACTTTGCCGAAAGCTTCGTGTTGAATAGCTGGATTAGTAGCACCAAAACTCATTGTTACATGCACAATTTCTGGTGAAGTATTGACGTTTCCACGATTGTCCTCACTGCTCTTTTTCCTTTCATTTTTATCTCGAATTTTGAATTCGTAATCGGCAATGCTTTTGCGCACATCTTCGATGAAAGGAAACACTTCGTCTGGGCTTTTATTAGGAAATAATAAAGTAAACTCTTCTCCGCCCCATCTATATGCTTTCCCCCCCCCTTTCACAGCAGACAGTTTACCTGCAACCATTCTTAACACTTGGTCGCCCACACTATGGCCATACTTATCGTTAAATTTTTTGAAGTAATCAACATCCGCCATGACCACAGTGTAACTAGTACCTAAAGAGCTAGTGTCAGAATCAAGTGCTCGCCTTCCTTTTATTCCAGTGAGTTCGTCGTTGTATGCCATGGCATAGGTGTCAACTAGGAGGTTTAAAATACACGCAGACATAATTAGTAACCCAATAAAATTATTGGCAACTATGTTGTGAACAATCAACATACAGAAGACGCAGATGAATAATGAGATTGAAAAGTTATTTCCTGTAGGCTTCAGTGCTAAGGCCAGTACTGCAAATGCAAAAATCAGACTAATTTTAAGAGTATTGAAAACATGGATAGCTACATCTGATTGAACGGCATTTATAACAGCTATTTTTATTAACAAGGCTAGAACTATCATGCCTAAGAAAATCGCGATTCCTTCAAAAGCGCGCCCCAAGCTTGGAGCTTTATCTTTCATCATAAGAATGCAGCAGAATGTATAGATCATCCCTTCGATCAAGCTATGGCGATAGAAGTCAGTAAAGGCTAAAACAGGACTAACCAATAATGTGCATTCCGAAATAAACAATATGAGAAGTGAAATTGATACTCTTGATTGTTTAAATTGCCACGCAATAAGCAACGCTATGAGGTTAACAATCAAAGACAGGAAGGGAATCTGGCTTATGCTGGTGGCTATGCTCGGGGGGGAATAAAAAAATGAGTTCCCGATTAGTAGAGCTAGTCCTAAAATTGCTAGCTTCTTTGCTGATTGTCTTATGTCACTTTGTAAGTACATCACTATTGGTTTGAATAAAAAGTTTGGTGCAAGATACAATATCTAACCTGGCTAGGAAGCTAGTATCCCGACTTATTTGAAATTTGTCCTTTCCATTAGGCTATATAGAAAATAGAGTTCCCAGACCCAAAAACTGTGAGGGGTGCTCGTGAGCCGCCAACTATTGATTTATACTAAAGACATAGAAGCTTTAGGCCATAAAGGTCTCATCACAAGAACGGCCATTATTGGTAGTCCTGAAGTAGGATGGGGGTTGTTGATCGAATATAAGGAACAATTTCACCTACTTTGTTCTGTGGGAACTACTAAATTGCGAGTAATAAAAACTCATTTATCTGTTTTTAAACTCCTTAAGCGCTTCGAATTATCCGCAACCCTTTATGAAATGGACAAGTCAATGAAACAGGCAGCTCAATCATTATGTGCTATTTTTGTTATGGCACACCTAGATATCACACCAGATAACTTCGGTGACATAGATAACAAAGTTATCGAAATTTATCTCCAGGTTCTACCTCCAGATGTCCATTCCGCATTTCAAGCTGCAGAACTCATGGAACTTATAAAAGACACTGTTGCTGATCCTTCGCTTAAGGTCGCTCAGTTGCTTGGTCAAATTCAAATATTAGATATTGAAGATAAAATTGTTCTTCAAAATCTGTTCCGTGATTTTAATCAGATTTCTGAAACTTCTTCTCAATATCAGTCACACGTTCAGAGCATTGACCTAGTTCTCTCACAAGCTAACTGATAATGAAAAGCTCTAGTTCCGACGAATTCAAAGGGTTACTACTTGAAAGACCAAGTATCGATTCTGATCATATTGTCAATTATTTAGAGTGCTTAGGAGATTCATTCAGAAGGTTCAGAAACTCACATGATGCATCTTTGCGATCTAGAGCGAATTTTGGTGAAGAGGTATTAAGCAAATATTTAGGTAACTCTCCAGCGAGAACTACTATTGAAAGGTGTGAGCAAGGTTCGCCGAATTCTACATGGGGGATTGTAGCCTCTTATATATATGAAATGGGGGCTTTTCCTGATCTCATTAAAGCTGTTTCTTACGGTCAACAGCCTACCTTACAAATTATGCAACTTGTTAGGAAGAGAGCTAAAGATGAACTTGTTGAATCAGCAAATGCTGCAACTAGAAAATTGAACTCACCAATCGAATAGGCACTCTAGTTTGAAAGATTTTATACATGTCCATAAATGGTCTAACAATGAACAGTGCTACCAGTATGTAGGTCACCTTCTATATGACAATACGTACACTGATGGCGCAGTATCATTCCATTATGATGAAGGCTATTTGGCTGAAGCCGGTGCTGAATTAGATCCCATGAATTTAAGCTTATCCAGTAAAACTAAGGCTTACATAGAACCTTCTGCTAAGGGGATTATCCCGCCATATTTTCAACAATTTCTGCCGAGCTCGCTTGGGTACGCTTTATTCAACAAATGCCTTGAAGACTTCAACAAATTAAACCAATTCCAGCAATTATCAGTGGTTAGTGAATTGTATGGGGATAGGGGCGCAATACACTTAAATGGTCAAAATGAGCAGAACAACTCAATGATCGAGTCAGTTGACGAGATGTTGTCTATTATCGTTGCGTTTGAAGGGGCAAATATCGATAGCCTAGTTTTGCCTTCATTAGAAAAGATGCTTCCTTTTAATTCAGCATCGGGTAATAGATTAATCCTTAACATTAAAGAGAAGCGTTCTTCTCAATCATATTTTTATAAGCATTCTGAGAACACTAGCTTTGACGAACACCAGGCAAGACTATTAACATTTAAGTTAGAGTCTCAATGTAAAATTGACTCTGCAGCGGTGAAAACAATCGATATGAATGGTGTGCAGGTCTCGTTTCAAGAGAATTATAAGTTTGCTGCTCATAAATCAGGAGTAAAAATTAGACTAAACACCGTTCCTTTCTCAGCACTCATTTCTACTCCCACCTCAGCTCATGAGCCTCTAGACTATGGTGTGGCTTCACAAATTATTAAAAGCTTCAGTTCTTGTCCGGAAGCAGATTTAGATGAACTTTTTCGCAGAGCGTTATTCTGTGGTCATCTAAACATAACTAGCAATGGCTTAAGTAATCTAGAGTTGATGGATATTGGTCACAACGAATGGCGTCTAGCACCAGCTTTTAATAACCTTCCTAACCCTTCTCATACTTCAGTTTTTGACTTAGCATTTTCTGAGGGTCTTCGGGTTAAGAAGTTTTTTTCTATAGATATGAGCTTCGCTGAAGTATTAGCTAGAAAAGTTTCCCCCGAGGGAATCTCTGTTGATGAAACTTTCGCCGATATCACAGAAACTGTAAATTCGTTTAAAGAAATCGCAACTGAAAATAATATCGACAACCAGACACAAGATGTTTTTCGGAAGGCAATTGCCACAAGTCATATGGCAAGAAAAACTCAGCTATCAGAACACAAAAATGGACTTTCCTTGGGTTAAATGCTTTTTCTTTTAAATTTGCATGATTAGAACTGAAGGCTACTTTACAAAAAAGTATCACTGAGGTTTTTCAAAAAATGGCAACAAAAAGTTATGAAGTTGTTTTATTCCCCGATAAGTCATCTAAGGCCACTTTCTTTCGTGTCCAATCTCAAGGCCTTTGTAAAGGTTTCACTTCCAGCTTTCTATTTCTAACAGTTGTAGAGCTCGCGGAGTTTTTATTCGTTAGCCTATCTAATGACTGCTCACAAGATCTTTTAAAAAAGCAAATTCTTGATGAAGAAAATATATTTATCCATTGGATGGAGGTAGTTAGTAGTTTCCCCCCTACAGGGGTAAATCGATTGCAAACTGTTGCACATGCTCTGAGAGTCGGTTACGAGAACAGGTTCTATTGGCATGACGAAGGTTATTTACCGCAGGAAGTGACAAAAGATTACTTTGAAAGTGTGATCGAGGAAGTTAATAAAATAAATAATATATGGATAACAAAGGAGTACGCGATTGATGAATTAATCAGTTGTTCAAACTCCATAAATGTCTCTATTAGTTCAGTAAAACTATATGGCTTTTCAACCTTACCTCCACTTCTAAAATCCCTACTTAACGCAATTTCATCACCATACAAAGAGCTACAGTTTAATAATCAATTTGAGTTCTATGAACGACGCACATCGATGTTTGAGCAAAAAATGTTGTTGCGAACCACTTCATACGATAGACGCAGGTTAGACAACGACTCAACAGGTCGAACAATGAGCGTCCATTCAAAACGTGAGCTTTCAATTTTGTTACTTGAGTTCAGAGCCCTCACTCTGTACTTAAATGTACTGAAAGTAGGCAGTAAAGCCTCTCCGGTTCAGAAAATCATTTCTATAATATCTTCCCCCCTCATTCCAGGATTCGATGAGGAAACAAAATTGAGATTGGAATATTGCCAGTACATAAAGAATCTAGGTATCTCAAAAATTTCATTGAATGACATAACTAAAAGTGTTCGATGCCCTCAAATACTGTCTGTTGTACTTTCAATTTTTCTTTCTGAAAACAATAACCATGGTAGTCAACATTTCTTGTATGAGTGGATGACAATATTTTCTAAGAGTATTTCTTTGCTATTCACAGGCTGTCTAAACACAGCGGTACCAGAAGTCGTTCCAAAGTACACCGATATATTTACAAACATTTGTTGTCGACTAGGCAAGCATCGCTTCAAAGTAAGACAAACAAGTCGTGAAAAAGCATTAGAGTTTTTGGAAGCGCATGCTCTAGATGAAATGAAGAGAATAGCCCCCGAGGCCTCAATGGATAACCAAGACCTGCAACACATGAATTTGCCAATCAAACCTGAAATGGGTGACTCCTTTGATGCGTCATGTTATGACTCAAGCGCTCAATTTTCTAAGAAAGACTTATTTCTATTTTTAGTAAAGAGAACAGTAAATTTATTTTGGAAAACACATAGAATCCAAAAAGAGTTATTTAGGTTCACTATTGGAGAGCTACAAACAGAACTTAATATTTATCTAGCAAAGCAGATTCAGAGCCTCATTAATGACGAAGCCATCTCAATCCTGGTCGAGAATGAATTAAGCTCAACAGTTATAAAATGTTGTATTGATTTACTATCGCAAGACATGCTGAGAAAGCCATTTATGGTTGAATGGGTAAATTTAGAGAGCTTTTCCTGCCGACCGGTGCCCAGCACAGAAAGAGTGCATGAGCGGTTAGACGTCGAAAGAGAAAAAGGAGCGTACACCAAAAAGATTTTCGTTAAGTATGACTTACTCGATGGTTATACTCCGGATATGGAAAACCTTGAGGCAGTAAACGTGTCATATCAGCTTTCAAATAGAGAACCAATATTGAAGGAGGTCAATTGAAAGCTACAGGTTCTCACCTCTTTAATCTAAGTGCTTTCTATTGCCCCCCCTCATAGTTAGCGCCAATTAAAGTATTTTAGATTGGCCTATCGACCTTAATAGAATTGAATGAACGCTTGAACTGTAATTTAAGGACAGGCCTTTCCACATATCGATACATGCCAGCACCTATGATTAATGAAGTCACGAAGGAGAACAGCCCAACGATCAAGCTGCTAGTAAACCACGTATTCTGTATTGAAATATGTAAGGACATTCCTATGGAACACAAAACGAGGTAGTGACTTAAATAGAAGCCAAAGCTGTACCTGCCCACCAGGACCAGAAAAGGGGAGTTTAGAGCTAATTGAATAGTGGGTGTGATGATAGTTAAAAATAGAAGGAAGAACCAAAATAGCCCTGAAGTTACGTATGTCGACATGCTCCGATGAAACTCTGTGTCTAAAATACCTAAAGGATGGGTACTGCCACCTTTAACATCATATAGTAGAAATCCCAAGCAAATTAATATTAATAATACCTTAATTGCTCCCATATTTAAGTGTAGATCTCTTGTCAGCTTCAAAGTGAAATATAAAAATGCCCCCAGCGGTATCCCAATGAACGCAAAGTCTTTCCCTAATGCAATGAGAAGACCCATACTTGAAAGCCCTAATAAAACCTGAACTTTGGGTGCTGCATCAATGTGCCTGAGAATGAATATCAAAGAAAAAATAATCACTCCAAACCACATCTCAGGGGCTATGGTCCAAATTACAGGGTTAAAATTTGGATTCACAAAGAAAATAGAGTAAAGAGTTCCTTGAGCAAGTAGCTTGATTAATTCTGGTTCATTACCGGGTAAATAAAGAGGACCAATTGCGGACATGTTTAGTGAAAGAAATTCTTCAAAAGAGAACATTCTCAACAAATGAAGACACCAGACCCCTATTAAAGCGACTGTCACTGGTACTGCTAACCTAAGATAGCGTTTAACGCACCTTTCAAACAAATCAAATTTTGAAAAATAAACGCTTTCGAAAGAAGCCTTTGTTAATAAATATCCAGAGAGTACAAAAAAGCCTGAGACAGCAAAACTTCCATCAATGAATAGTTGTAGAAATGAGAAAACAAGCAAATCGTCGGCTAGGCTAGCCGTTGATGTATGATCAATTTCCCACAATGAACTGAGAGGATAGAATACCTTTAAGAAGTGTTCATTAAACACGACAATGGCTAACAATCCGCGTAAACCGTCTAAATACATTGTCCTGTTGCTCATTGATTATTAGCCTTTGATTTAGCTATTAATTCTATATCCTTAAACATCATCGCATCGGATTTCTCCATTGGTTTTCCACCAATAGTAAAAAGATTTCTTTTACTTAAAATTTCTCCTACGCTTGAAATAAATATCCCTTGCTCATTCCAATAAATATCGTGCCCATTGAATGTTTTAATTGGTGAGCTGTCTTTAAATACAATTCTTCCGTTACGATCCATATAGACCGCTTTGGGTAGCGCAATTATTTGTTTACCATCCAAGATAAAGACATGTTTTTCAATTCTTGAACCATCATAGGTGATCAGCTGAAATGGACCCTCTTCGTCTAATGGGGGGGGCATAGCGATGCTAGATATATTTTCAGACGGTGAGCAGCCTGCTAAAACGATAAAAGAAAGTAAATATATGCATTTTATTTGCATCTTAGTTCCGGCCTGTAAATCATTGAACAATTTTAGTAGCGGAAGTCGTCAGAACTAAGTCAAAATTTTCGATAAGTTGGGTTTTTAATTTAGAGATGGGAGCCGAGAACTTTAAGCCCCCATTGAGAATGGTATATAGTTTATTTTTTTATTGTTATGGGATTATCTTCTGATTCAGGAAAGCTTCGTTCTAAGGGTTCGATTACATGTAAGTCATTAGGATTTAACTTATCAGGATCTTCAAGTGGCTCCGGCTCGATAACATTGATGCCTTCAAACTTAGCGTAGCTACCAACCCCGCTAAGGATTGTATGAACAGCGATTTCCTCAACCCCTTTTTTCGATTTACTCAATTCTATAAGTGCTTCGAATTCACCTTGGGTAATCTTGCCAGCAAACTTCATATTAAGTATGTAGTTTTGTGCTATTAACCCATGCATCAATGCCTGAACGTATTGCTGCCCTTCCCTACTCTCTAAAGCTTGCTGTATTTCCTTATTTACTTTTGGCTTATAAATAGAGTCCGAGACCCTCTTCAGAATTTGTTTTATCATTCTTCTACCCGAACAAAAAGTTTGCTTTTCACAAGCCATAATTTTTCTTTTGATAAACTCTAATAAATGAGCTGGCTGGTGAATTGATATCTATAAGGCAATGCCTTAATAAGGCTATTTTAACACATTTTTTTATTCGATTTACAAAAATGAATTTTTGTGAAGACTTCAGGCACTAATCTTCAGTTGCCTATCCACCTAATATCGTGTGACTTAAGACAATAGATAGCAAAATGAACCAAACCGACATTATCTAAACCATTGTTATCAGGTGAATTAACCTGCTCCCACACTCCGAGAATATGCTCTACTTTCAATTCATCTAGGTAAGTGATTTCGCGGCATACCTGTAGGTAATAGTAATTTTCTTCTTTTTCAAAACAGATCGTAGTGTGAACCGCATTCTTCAATGGCTCATCGTAAACCAGTCTATATTGGTGTTGAAGAAACCAGCGAACAGTTGGGTTTTGCAGAACTTTATTACATTCGTTAGCGATGTCTTCGACAATGCCATTTTGCTCATTGTTCGATGCACCTGTTTTAGAAACTTCTATACTAACTAACCTTTCTAAAATAATTCTGTCAAACGAATTGTTAAATGACAGTCTGCGCACTAATGCATGGTGTAATGTTTTGAATAAAGCATAATCTTTGTCCCTTGAGAGTTGCTCACTCCAGTCATACCCTCCCCCTCCTTTTCGGCTCACTCTAATATGATGGGAGTATCTTTCATGCGTTTCAGTTCTCAATATCTTCAAATTTACACCTAAATTCGTCTAGCTGTTTTTCAAACCTGGAGTAGCAAAAACTCAACTTTACAGTCAATATTTGCTCAATTCCCTTAAGCGCCCCGCTCATAGAAGACTGGAGCTTTCGACATAAAACAATAGAACCTAAATGAAGACAAATAAGGTGGAAAATTAGATAAGTAGGATTATTGATAATTCTCATTATGAGATGCGTGTATCATTATTTTTTTACATTCCAAAGGAAATATTATGTCAAACATTCTTGAAAAACTAACCCCCACTGAAAAGCATGGCTTATTTTTCATAATAATCATGTTAGTAATGACCATTGTTACAGGGGGCTATTGGAGTGGATTTGTTTCTTCATTGGTTATTTTTGGCTGCCTGCTCCCAATTGATAAGAAAGACGAAGTATTAAAAAAGATTGAGTTTGGTAACTTTAAAAAGGTAAAGTAGATTTTTCGTCCCATGATTACCAAGCTTAAAAACCTTATCCATAGAAAAAAGGTTAGTGCTTACCTATATGAAGAGTACCAATTAGCCTATGAAATTCTATGCCTAATTCCTGTCAAATCTTACTTTGGTAAGGAATTACCTACCAACCCAATATCTCCACCTTTTTTCAGGGCTTCCTGCTTACCGGCTTCCAATAAACGAGTACATAATGCCGTTAAAGCATACATGCCTTTTTTGCTTTATAACGTTTTTAAGTTTTATGGAGCCCCAAAAGATAAGCTATTGTTAGATAGTTTACATAAGTTGGATGTAGAACTGCGAAGATTGAAAGATAAAGGAAACCCTTGGGTTCGATTCGGGGTTTGGGTTGCGAATTCTGATATGGGGTTAAAGGAATGCCTGAGTTCGGTACCCCAGGAGGAGCAAGTGGAATTGAATCTATCTCGGCCTGAGTACGATATGGTTCTAGATGAATCGGTATCTGAAATTAATAAGTGGTTTTTAGAAAACTGGGAAAGCCAAAAAAAGTGGCTTTCCCAGCTAGAACTATCTACTACCAGCTGATAATAAAAACTTTGCGTCAGGCATAAGCTCTGCAGACATAGTTAACTGCAGAGTATCTTGCCAGCGCTTAGCTGTAAGCTGAGTTATTAGGGGAACTTTATGCTTGTATTCAGACTCCACTAAAACGGGCTTTTTAGTGTGTGTCCAACCAATCTCTTTGGTTAAGTCATGCTCAGCGAAAACAATTCTTGGTCTTCTAGATGACCAATACCATACTCCATTGTTTTCTTGAAAGGCATATTTAGCTTCTTCAGGGAGAGGAATATAAAGACCATCGATGACCAAAACCGGCACCTTATAGTTATTCATTCGGCCATTCCTTTCTGAAGTATTCAAGCTATCATTTTTATTGCTCATTAATACTACCGACTATTTAATACCACTACGTAATGAATGGTTTCACACCATCCCTGTGGTTTAACTATAAATATTAGAGAAATACCCGGGTTCTTCCTATGTACCCTCTGAAAATACATATAAAAGGGGGATTTCTCTTAACTCAGTGCATATTTTAGTGGTTATTGGGCTAAAAAGAAGAAAAATTTTTCCTATATTAAACAGCTATTCTTTGATTTATACCTTCAGACAAGTAGCTATGGTGCATTATTAGTCGCTAATAATTATGACAAGTATGGATTAAGATAACTTAGTTTCTTTTTGATGGTAAATTATAAAACCAAGGTATACATATTCATACATAACAAAAGCATTAGTGCTTATTGCAAATTAATATATCAGCCTTTCGGATAACGTCACTTTCAACAGGGATTTCCGATATTTTTTGCAGTAGATGTACATACAAACTTGTGAGCCCGTCTGATGTACTTGCCTTTTGTGCAAGCGTGTATGTCTCCTTAGTATCTAGAACCCCATTCATCATTGCCAATGTTAAGTAGTTTGTCACAAATTTTTTCTTAGTAAGTTCTGCAACATAAATTTTCAAATCTTCTTCAAACCCATTACTTTCTACTACATCTGGTACTTTTGGTTCGAACATTCTTGATTCGATTTTATGTATAGTGCTTTCAATAGACTTCATAATTTTTCTCTAAATTTTTTTTTAGTATATGAATATCCTCTATTTACTCACCCTGTTTACTGGCTATTTGATATTTTTTAGTATGATTATTTAATTTTTGTTTAATATTTATCCGTAAATGTGCTTTTTCTTAGTAATTGGTATTTTGGTATGTATTTTCCAGCCTCAGTACTATATTAGTGGTTTACCTTTATTCAATTGAGATTCTAAATGTTAGATATTCCTGACTATTACCATGTTTTTGACCTAAGTTCGCACGAGCAACCATTTGTAATTTACGAAGAGGAATTAAAACGGTTATATAAGCAATTTTCTTTGAGTGAACAACAACTTGAACTTGCATTACTTAATGAGGATGTGGAAAGTCACACTCACAGAGTTAGGCCTATGAGAACGGATGTTTATATCGAACGGGACTAATATTCTTTAAGTCGGATTAGCGCTTGTGTCTTCAGTAACATATGAAACTATAGTGGCTCCGAATTGGAGATTAGTTCTATGCACAACAAACTTTTAATAACCCTCTTCACCACAACTACACTATTTGGGTGCCAAGACAGTTCGTTTAGCTCAACTGGATCGTTATCTAAAGCGAAAAATATAGTTTTTTCATCTCAGCAAGAGGGTAATAGCATGAGCCCTTACCCAGCTCTTGTGAATTCTTTGCTCCCCCTATTCCAGGCATGCAAAATTGGACGTTATTCAGAGATTGTAGGTGTTAACGGTCCACTCAATCAGTTTTTGAGTACCCAAAGTATTATCTCGACGCAAGATGACCTTTCAGAGTTTCTATTGCAATACGATAATGATGAGTCAATTCAACTCAAAACCACAAAGTCCCTAAAAGCATGTGAAGTAGCTAGAATAATTCAAAGCGCAGTGACCCCTCGCTCAGTTTGGGATGTTTACCCGTTTGGTGCTGATAATCTAACTGTAAAGGATTCGGCCATCTCTTACATGAATATGCTATTATCTGAAACTTTAGTTACCAGCTTATATTTCTCATATTTAGCTGAGGCGCTACCTTCTAAGGCGTTAATTAGTGAATCTGAAGTGTCAGAACTTGCATTAAATTTTTATTTGGATGAAGAGGTGATCAATGCATTCTTGCAGGACTTCTCTGAGACCTATTCGCATAAACGAGTATTTGCTATAGACACGCTTACTGGTACCGGTGTCAATTTTACATCAAGCGATGGCTTTTATTATTCTACTCACAACAATAGCGTCCCTTATGTCAACTATCTAGGTTATGAATGGTTTAGTCCTTCCAAACTTGAAGGTACAAAATTTAACATTAACACTTCATTCTCTGCCTTGAAGGACAAACAATTTCCTTCATTGCCAGCACTTAACAACTTAATTAATGAGTAATATTAATC
Source organism: Alteromonas sp. CNT1-28 (assembly GCF_022348345.1). Classification (NCBI taxonomy): domain Bacteria; kingdom Pseudomonadati; phylum Pseudomonadota; class Gammaproteobacteria; order Alteromonadales; family Alteromonadaceae; genus Alteromonas; species Alteromonas sp. CNT1-28. Next base: position 13,727 of record NZ_JAKREZ010000051.1, read on the forward strand.
GATTTATACTTCTTACTTTTATACTTCGTATACTTGAAAGATCTACTTGGTAACGCCTGAAGGTCATGTATTACAAGGGGTGTAGAGGTGCACCCTCTTAGTTGATCCATAACACTATCATTTGATCGCTTTGTTCTCTTTTTTGATCTCCATTATCTCCATTTTGATCTAACATTTCTCTTACTTGATCTACTTTTTCTCTAATTTCATACTACGGGTGATGTAAAACTATAGGCTTCAATCTTGTTCTATCGACCACCAAGTCTAGCTATTTTTATTTTTTTCGATTTTTTTTAAAAATTATAAAAGATTATTTTTATTTATTTATTTATAAATTTTTATCGGAAAATTATCTGTTACGTAGCATGAAGTTGGAGAAAAAAAAGGCCAGCTAATTGCCGGCCTTTGAACATGGGTGTCTCATACTATCTGTGTTTTCGTCGGCAAGATTATCATAGCCTGTTTTTTGATAACTACGTTGCATTCGGGCCAAAACTTCTTCAGTGAATCTAATGCTTTCTCCGCTTTTGGCCTAAACCTCCATAGTTCTTCTTTTATACCAAACTGTTTCATGAGGTCTTCGAGCTTTATAGGGATTATTTTTCGCGTGTTTGCCCTATACGATATAAATGCATACAGGTCTAATGCGAGAGGGCTCTTTTTGAGCTTTTTTATTGTTTCAAGGCTTAGCGGCACGGGGTGAGCCTTTATTTCTTTATAATACGTGTTTGATAACCTAACAAACACTTCTGTTTTTTCAGTGAAGCCCCCTTTAAGGGTTTCAAAGGACTCCTTTTCATCGAAAATTTTGAACGTAACTTGTTTAGTGTTTATTTCTAGTTGGCCGCTTTCATTGAAAGTCTTTTTGGAGGTCTCATGGGAAAATTCAGTTTTGAATAACCTGTCCAGTTGATTCAGTACTTGCTCATTGGTGCCGCCTTCAATGTAAGAGGCTCTATACCCCAAAGCTTCAACAAACTCCTTCAGGTTTTTTCCTAGTTTTATTTTGTCAGTTCCATATTTAACAGCGATAGTATTAATGTAGAGGATAATTAAACGTGGTATTCCACCATATGGTAATGATTGGTTACCAATTGCTGAAATTGTTAGTTTATTATTAGGGTACTCTGTAGATATTTCTTTTTCATCGGTTTTAGATAGTGGAAGTGTATGCGCACAAAATGTTGAGTATTGGTACCAAATCTTATTTTCCGAACCTGCTTCTAACTCCTTTAAAGCTGATTCAATCTGAGCTTCATAGTCATCTTCTATCTCTAATAATGGATAAATTGCGACGAATTTATTAGTAATCGTTTTAGGATCGATATTAGTAGTTTGTTCAACTGCTCTATGCAGGGCCTCGTTAACTTTAATCTGGTCATATTTAAGATGCTTAATAGATAAAAGAGCTAAAGCAGCTCCGTGGTAACTACCATCATTAAATTGAGAGCCTATATAGGTTTTAAGGGTTTTGAGGTACTCTTCTTTATGAGACAGCATTCCGCTCGCTAGAAGCTTATTTTCATTTTCCATCACTTTTTCTGCAATTTTTAAATTTTTCTGGTTTTTCTACTAGTTTTACTTTTTTTATTTTTTTCTTGTATTAGTATAAGTAGACATATTATTCGCGATCATTACATGAAATTATAAGGTAATTCAAGTGTCAGAAACTTCTTTAAAAGCCGTAACAAATGCTATGGATTTGTTAATTCAACAAGCTAGACAAGCTGGAATTTCACCTCACTCCATAAGACGTATGAGACTTTTTTCTACCAAAGAAGTCTGCAACATCATCGGCAAAAGTACTACTACCCTTTACAATGCTGAGGAGTCTGGGGTAATTGAGCCCCCCGAACGCGACCCTGCGACTGGCAGAAGAATCGGTTATACCCTAGAACAGGTTAATATTCTTAGGAATCATTTTGGCATTGTCCCTAAAGCCAAACGAAATAACCCAAATGAAAGACTTGGTATCACTACTGCACTTTATAATTTTAAAGGTGGTGTTGGTAAAACTACGACAGCTGTAAATATTTCTCAATACGCTGCTTTACAAGGGTATCGTACATTACTTATTGATATGGACTCTCAAGCAAGTACTACGGCATTGTTTGGCATCATTGCCGATGAGGAAATATCTGAAAACGAGACCGTGTTGCCATATACTCTTTATGGTGAAAAAAATTCGTTATCTTATGCAGTTCGTCCTACTCATTTTGATAATCTTTATATTATTCCTGCCAACCAACATCTAAGTAGTTCTGAGTTTGAAGCAGTATCTCAAATTAGCGGCGGCTCACAAGAAGACGCTCTGGAATATTTTCAGCGTTTGAAGGATGGTATAGATACTATCAAAGATGAATTTGATTTTATCTTCGTTGATGCGCCACCAAGCTTAGGCATAATTGGTATTCAAACTTTACTTTCAGTGGATAATATCATCATCCCCTGCCCTCCCAGAATGTTAGACTTTGTAAGTACCAGGCAGTTTCTAGAAACTGCCACTCAGTACGTAACACGTGTTGCTGAAGACAAAACATTCAATAGCATTAAGGTAATGGCGTCTATGTATGATAGACGTAATACAATGAGTCGTGAGTTTATGGAAGTTATGAACTCTGTTTTAGGTACTCACATGTATGCGAACCAGATGTTACATTCTGAATCTATTGATAATTCGTCGGCCGTCTTCCAAACTCCATGGGAAGCAGAGAAGCCAGATAAGCGCATTACAGACAATATGCGTTCTTTATTCAATGAAGTTATTAATGATTTAACTTTAAGGAATGGTAATAATGGCTAGAAAAAGCAATATCAACAAACTTTTACAAGCTGCAAGTAGCAGCAACTCTATTACTGCAAATGAGTCTAGTTCTGAGTTGCCTAATAAGCCTTTATCAAGTAATCCAGCAATTGATCTTGCTATGGGGGCCAACCAGAAGCGTGCTCGTTCTATTAAGGAACCAATCCTCCAGCTTGAACATGATCAGGTAGTTTTGTTCAAATACCATGATCGTCATGAAAGCGCGATAGACACCGAAAAATTCCAACAAATTAAAAGATCTATTACTACTGAAGGTCAACATTTTCCAGGTATTGTTCGCAAAACAGATAGAACTCTTAAAGACGGTAGATCTGTATATGAACTCATTGTTGGCCGTATCAGATTTGAAGCAAGTAGAGATGTGGGAGTATTTAAAGCATTTCTCAAAGAGCTTAGTGATGCCGAAGCCGTTAGGGTCATGCTTTCTGAAAATGAGGATAGACAAGATATCACGCCTTTCGAAAGGTGGCTGTCAATCCTTCCATTGGTTGAAGACGGTATTCTAACTAATAATGAAATTGCAGATTTGATAGGCTGGGATAAAGGGAACTTATCTCGCTCTCTAAAAGCTAAAAAGTTTTATGATGAGTGTAATTTATCTAATTATCTTTTAGATGTTTCGAAGGTTAAACTCCACCAGTTGATTGAAGTCGCTTCTCTTTATGAGAAAGACCCATTATCAGTCCAGAGTGCAATCGACTTAATTTCAGAGAAATATAGTTCAAAAAAAGATAATCTTTTTTTAAAAGCTATTGTTAGCCATTTATCTGAGCAAGAAAAGCCTAAAACTGAAAAAATATTCCTTGATGGTTCTAAAGTTATCATCAAAAAAGTTGGAAACAATGTTTCTATTTCCTTTAATGGCCTCCCAAAAAAAGACGCCTTAAACGAAGTTATTTCAACGTTAGAAACTATTGGTGCACTAAAGTAGTTGAGGGGCTCTTGCCCCTCTGTTCTCCTTCAAGACATTTTTAATCTTCCAATATCTCCACTTCTGCTTTCCACGAACAACCAAATGTTTATACTGTTTTTCCTGTTTAAGTGGCTTTCACAATAGTTTTAAATTACCACTATCCTGCATTCGCATCGCTGAGCTATGAGTTGTAAATTACAACTATCCTAAATCCGCACGCTGAGCTATGAGTTGTAAATTACAACTATCCTAAAT
>NZ_JAKREZ010000052.1:0-15663 GCF_022348345.1 Alteromonas sp. CNT1-28
AATTACGCTAAATAACTATGTACATGAGCCGTATACGAGGCCCGTATGTACGGTTCTGTGAGAGGGATGAGGCGGTGACGCCTCACCCTACTCGATGTATCTAGATAACGATAAAAGGAGAGCGGTGAATATTTATAAAAATTTACATGTTACTACAACGTAACATCCTCTTGACCTAAATAAGCCAGAAATAACAGCTAATAAGCGAAAGAAACATAAACATAAACTGCAATATTGTTGCGGTTTTTTCAGAGACTTTATCGCTCTTTGTAAAAGAGTCCCAAAATCTGACACCCAGCGCACGTTTTAAGATTAGGTTCATTCCACAAACTACCATGACCCAAATGAACACCGTTCCGATATCTACCATTTTAAATTAGACCTTCACTCATCTGTTGTTTCTAAACCCTCTAGATCCGACGCCAAATTTGCTATAGCGCCCGAAACTAACCCACCACCTACGGATGTTGCGAGAGAGCTGAAACCTTTAACCGGACTTAAAGCGCCTGCACCCATTCCGGCAAGTGTTCCTGTAGCGATGGTACTGAACGATGCGTTACGCCCGCCACCAATAATTGCCCCATAGAAACCACCTATGCCACCGGCTATAGCGCCTAAAGCATTGGCCCAAAGTGCACCAGAAACATTTGAGATCTCATGATTGTGTAATTCTGTAGGTTTTTCCATTGTTTGATTATCCTTTCAAAATAAATGATGGGCTTCACACAGTGTGTGTAAAGCCAACTTAACTCTGATTCACTTTGCCTATGAAAAATACTGACCTTTCGATGGTTTTTTATTCTAAATAGCCCTTGCATAGTAATTAATCACCTTATATAATGCGCGCCCTTTTAAACGGAAACGGGAAGCCGATTGAGCAAATAATCTCTGTATTTGCGAGGCGTTAGACCCAAACAAGAGAGCATGTAAAATGGCTAAAAAAGTAAGCGGTATTATCAAGCTTCAGGTTGCAGCAGGTGCTGCTAACCCAAGTCCACCAGTTGGTCCTGCACTAGGTCAACACGGTGTAAACATCATGGAATTCTGTAAGGCTTTCAACGCGAAAACAGAAAGCCTTGAGAAAGGCGCTCCAGTACCAGTAGAAATTACTGTATACGAAGATCGCTCTTTCACATTCGAAACTAAGACTCCTCCTGCGTCTTACCTGCTTAAGAAAGCAGCGGGCATCAAGAGTGGTTCTGGCCGTCCTAACACTGAAAAAGTGGGTAAAGTTACTCGCGCTCAGTTGGAAGAGATTGCTAAAACTAAAGAGCCAGACCTTACTGCAGCTGATCTAGATGCAGCGGTACGCACTATCGCGGGTTCTGCTCGCTCAATGGGCTTGAACGTAGAGGACTAATCGAATGGCTAAATTAACTAAACGCGCTCGCCTAATCCGCGACAAAGTTGACTCTACTAAAGAGTACGAAATCAACGAAGCAGTAGCGCTTCTTAAAGAACTAGCAACAGCTAAGTTCGCAGAAAGCGTAGACGTATCTGTTAACCTTGGTATCGATGCGAAGAAATCTGACCAAAACGTTCGTGGTGCAACTGTACTACCTAACGGTACTGGTAAAGACGTTCGCGTTGCAGTATTCACTCAAGGTGCAAATGCTGAAGCAGCTAAAGAAGCTGGTGCAGACATCGTTGGTATGGATGACCTAGCTGAACAAGTTAAGAAAGGCGAAATGAACTTTGACGTAGTAGTTGCTAGCCCAGACGCAATGCGTGTTGTTGGTCAACTAGGTCAAATCTTAGGTCCACGTGGCCTTATGCCTAACCCAAAAACTGGCACTGTAACGCCTGACGTTGCAACGGCAGTTAAGAACGCTAAAGCTGGTCAGGTACGCTACCGTAACGATAAGAACGGTATCATCCACGCTAGCATCGGTAAGATCGCGTTCGAAGCGAACCAAATTCAAGAAAACCTTGAAGCGCTACTTGAAGCACTTAAGAAAGCTAAGCCTTCTTCTGCTAAAGGTACATACATCAAGAAGATCAGCCTAAGCACTACAATGGGTGCTGGTGTTGCTCTTGATAAGGCTTCTGTAGGTCTTTAATTTCGCTGAGCTTAGGCTCATCGAAATCTCTTAAAGGTTATGGGTTGGAGCTGTGACAATTAGCAGTGCTAATAAGCAGCTCCCGTCCTAGACCGCAGGTGCGGTGTGGTGAAAGAGGTAAGAGAACTTTCACAGTCAACACACTGCTTAATACAACAACCTGCGCAGACGGTGGTTTGACTCAGACTCTCTGGGGTAACAAACACCGTAGAGCGGTATCAACCATGAGGGTTGGTATCAATCTGTGAACCCTGACGGCGTAAGCGGGTAACCGCAAACAAAGTCAGATACAAAGAGGTGAACTCAGTGGCACTAGGTTTAGCAGCAAAAAAAGAGATCGTAGCAGAAGTTTCTGAAGTTGCGTCTCGCGCTCTATCCGTAGCCGTTGCTGAATACCGTGGGATGGAAGTTGCAGAACTGACTGACCTACGTGTTAAAGCTCGTGAGCAAGGCGTATACCTAAAGGTTGTACGTAATACTCTTGCAAAGCGTGCTCTAGCAGACAGTCAATTTGCAGACTTAGACAGCGCCTTAACTGGTCCGCTTATCTATGGTTTCTCTATCGACGCACCAGGCGGTGCGGCACGTCTTTTCAAAGACTTCGGTAAGACTAACGATAAGCTAAAAGTTACAGCACTATCTATTGGTAGCGGTCTTCTTGGTCCAGAGAAATTGGACGCAGTTGCAGCACTACCTACCCGCGACGAAGCGCTTGCGAAACTACTTGCAACCTTCAAAGCACCAGTTGGGAAATTCGTTCAAACAATCAACGAAGTTCCTGGCAAGTTTGTGCGCGTATTGGCGGCGGTCAAAGACACCAAGTAATTGGCGTTTTTGGCATATTGATTTTTTTAACATTTTATACCCAGGAGTTTAGAGAACATGGCTCTAACTAAAGAAGATATCTTAAACGCAATCGCTGAAATGCCAGTAATGGAACTGGTTGAACTAATCGAAGCGGCTGAAGAAAAATTCAACGTATCTGCTGCAGCTGCTGTTGCTGTTGCTGGTCCAGCTGCTGGCGGTGACGCTGCTGCTGCAGAAGAAAAGACTGAATTCGACGTTGTAATGACTTCATTCGGTGGCAACAAAGTTGCAGTTATCAAAGCAGTTCGCGGCGCGACTGGCCTAGGTCTTAAAGAAGCTAAAGAAGTAGTTGAGTCTGCTCCTAAAGCTATCAAAGAAGGCGTAAGCAAAGATGAAGCTGAAGCACTTAAGAAAGAGCTTGAAGAAGCTGGTGCAGAAGTAGAAATCAAGTAATCTGACATAGTCAGATTATTGCCTGAGACGGCAAGGCTGGTGGTTTTTTAAACCACCAGCCTTTTTGCGCTGTATAGTGTGTAGAATCTAACCCTTGGTTACACTACTTAAAGCGCCATTCGGAAATACCCATAAAAAGCATAAAAATCCAACAAGTTAACTAATAATTGGTTAAATTTTGTTGTATGCTGGTGTATCTGCCCGAAAAAGGGTTGTGGAAGTTTGTTGCTTAGTGCGCCATTTGAAACGTAGCTTTTAGCCCATAGCACGCGTTTTAAAGCATTTTGCAGCAGGTTGGGTCATAAATCAGCAGGCTGAGGAACCCATGGTTTACTCTTATAGCGAAAAGAAACGTATCCGTAAGGATTTTGGCAAACGCCCACAGGTATTGGAAATTCCATACCTTCTTTCAATTCAGCTTGATTCTTTCAAAAAGTTTATTGAGATCGATGCAGATGCTCAATACGGTTTGGAAGCAGCATTTCGTTCCGTTTTTCCAATTAAAAGCTACTCAGGTAGTTCAGAGCTTCAGTATGTAAGCTACCGCCTGGGAGAGCCCGTTTTCGACGTTAAAGAATGTCAAATTCGCGGCGTAACTTTCTCTGCTCCGTTAAGAGTAAAACTACGGTTAGTGTTGTTCGATAAAGACGCTGCGCCAGGTACCGTAAAAGATATTAAAGAACAAGAAGTGTACATGGGCGAGATCCCATTGATGACTGAGAACGGTACGTTCGTTATCAATGGTACAGAGCGTGTTATCGTGTCACAGCTACACCGTTCACCTGGTGTATTCTTTGATCACGACAAAGGTAAAACCCACTCGTCAGGTAAAGTGCTTTATAACGCACGTGTAATTCCTTACCGTGGTTCGTGGTTAGACTTCGAGTTTGACCCGAAAGATAACCTATTCGTACGTATCGACCGTCGTCGTAAGTTGCCTGCAACGATTATCTTACGCGCACTTGAAATGACGTCTGAAGAAATCCTAGATACTTTCTTCGACAAAGTAAGCGTACGTATCGACAAAGACAAACTAATGATGGAAGTGGTTCCAGATCGCCTACGTGGTGAGACGGCTGCTTTTGACATCATTGACGGTGAAGGCAACGTTGTTGTTGAAACGGGTCGTCGTATTTCTGCGCGCCACACGCGTGCACTAGAAAAAGCCGGTCTTACAGAACTTGAAGTTCCAGCCGATTACCTAATTGGCCGTGTTTACGCAGCTACTTATGTAAACGAAGACACAGGCGAAGTGATTGTAAGCGCGAACGACGAACTAACCCTTGAAAACCTAGCGGCACTTAGCCAAGCGGGTATCAAAGAGTTCGAAACGCTTTACATCAACGAGCTAGATCACGGTTCATACATTTCAGATACGCTACGTATCGATTCTTCAACTAACCGCCTTGAAGCACTAGTTGAAATCTACCGTATGATGCGTCCTGGTGAGCCACCAACGAAAGATGCAGCTGAAACCTTGTTCGATAACTTGTTCTTCTCTGATGAACGTTACGACCTATCTTCTGTTGGCCGCATGAAGTTCAACCGCCGTCTTGGCCGTGAAGAACTTATTGGTGCTGGTACACTGGATAAAGAAGACATTATTTCTGTAATGAAGCAGCTAATAATGATTCGTGACGGTAAAGACGAAGTAGATGATATCGATCACCTAGGTAACCGTCGTATCCGTTCTGTAGGTGAAATGGCAGAGAACCAATTCCGCGTTGGTCTTGTACGTGTTGAGCGTGCAGTTAAAGAGCGTCTAAGCTTAGGCGACCTAGACAACGTGATGCCACAAGATCTTATTAACGCTAAGCCTATCTCGGCTGCGGTTAAAGAGTTCTTCGGTTCATCTCAGCTTTCTCAGTTCATGGACCAAAACAACCCGCTATCAGAAGTAACGCATAAGCGTCGTATTTCTGCATTAGGCCCGGGTGGTCTTACACGTGAACGTGCAGGCTTCGAAGTTCGAGACGTACACCCGACTCACTACGGTCGTCTATGTCCAATCGAAACGCCGGAAGGCCCGAACATCGGTCTAATTAACTCATTGGCAAGCTTCGCGCGTACCAATGACTTCGGTTTCCTAGAAACGCCGTTCCGTCGCATTGTAGACGGTGTCGTAACAGACGAAATCGATTACTTATCTGCAATTGAAGAAGGTCAATTCGCAATCGCTCAGGCAAACATCGCGTTGACTGAAGCAGGCGAGTTGGTTGACGACCTTATTCCATGTCGTCACCGCGGTGAAACTACCTTGATGCCGAAAGAAGACATCAAGTACATGGACGTTTCACCTCAGCAAATTGTTTCAATTGCTGCAAGCATTATCCCATTCCTAGAGCACGATGATGCGAACCGTGCACTTATGGGTGCGAACATGCAACGTCAGGCAGTACCTACACTACGCGCTGATAAGCCGCTAGTTGGTACCGGTATGGAAAGAACTATCGCGGTTGACTCAGGTGTTACTGTAGTTGCTAAGCGCGGTGGTGTGGTTGATTACGTAGATGCCAGCCGTATCGTTATTAAAGTAGACGAAGATGAAATGCTTCCAGGTGAAGCAGGTATCGATATCTACAACCTGACTAAGTACACTCGTTCTAACCAAAACACGTGTATCAATCAGAAGCCTACTTGTAGTGTTGGCGACCCGATTGTTGCAGGCGACGTGCTAGCTGATGGTCCTTCAACAGACCTAGGTGACCTTGCACTTGGTCAGAACATGCGTATCGCGTTCATGCCGTGGAATGGTTACAACTTTGAGGATTCAATCCTTATTTCTGAGCGTGTAGCGCAGGAAGACCGTTTTACTACTATCCACATTCAAGAGCTTAGCTGTATCGCTCGTGATACTAAGCTTGGGCCAGAAGAAATTTCTTCTGATATCCCGAACGTGGGTGAATCTGCACTAAGCAAGCTTGATGAGTCAGGTGTTGTTTACATTGGTGCGGAAGTGAAAGGCGGTGACATCCTTGTAGGTAAAGTAACGCCTAAAGGTGAAACGCAGCTTACGCCAGAAGAGAAACTACTACGTGCAATCTTCGGTGAGAAAGCGTCTGACGTTAAAGATACGTCTCTACGTGTACCTAACTCTGTTCACGGTACGGTAATCGACGTTCAAGTATTTACCCGTGACGGTGTAGAGAAAGACAAGCGTGCGCTAGAAATTGAAGATATGCAGCTACGTCAGGTTAAGAAAGACCTTACTGACGAGTTCGAAATTCTTGCAGACGGTATCTTCGCACGTGCACAAACTGCACTACTACGTGCTGGTGTTGACCAAGCTAAGCTTGACAGCCTGCCGCGTGAAAAGTGGTTTGAAATCGCACTTAACAGTGAAGATGCACAGCTAGAGCTAGACCAAATCGCTGATCAGCATGCTGAAATCAAACTTGATTTCGATAAGAAGTTTGAAGGTAAGCGTCGCAAGATCACTCAAGGCGATGATCTAGCCCCTGGTGTGCTTAAGATCGTTAAGGTTTACCTTGCGGTTAAACGTCACATCCAACCGGGTGATAAAATGGCCGGTCGTCACGGTAACAAAGGTGTTATCTCGACTATCCAGCCTGTAGAAGACATGCCATACGATGCTAACGGTACGCCGGTAGATATCGTTCTTAACCCACTAGGTGTACCGTCTCGTATGAACATCGGTCAGATCCTAGAAACGCACTTGGGTATGGCTGCACACGGTCTTGGTGTGAAGATTGATCGCATGATTAAAGAGCAGCGCGAGCTGGCTGAACTACGTGACTTCCTGAAGAAGGTGTACGAGCTTGGTGAGAATCACCAAGAAGTAGACATCGATAGCTTCACAGACCACGAAGTTCGTCGCCTAGCGGAAAACCTTCGTAAGGGTGTTCCAGTAGCAACACCTGTATTCGACGGTGCTCGTGAATCTGAAATCAAAGAAATGCTGAAGCTTGCTGATATTCCAGAAAGCGGTCAGATTGCTTTGTTTGACGGTCGTACCGGTCGCGAATTTGAGCGTCCAGTTACGGTTGGTTACATGTACATGCTGAAACTGAACCACTTAGTAGACGACAAAATGCACGCGCGTTCTACTGGTTCTTACAGCCTTGTTACACAGCAGCCTCTTGGTGGTAAAGCACAGTTCGGTGGTCAGCGCTTCGGTGAGATGGAAGTGTGGGCACTTGAAGCATACGGTGCAGCATATACCCTTCAAGAAATGCTTACCGTTAAGTCGGATGACGTTAACGGCCGTACCAAGATGTACAAGAACATCGTCGATGGCGACCACAGAATGGAACCTGGCATGCCAGAGTCATTCAACGTACTACTTAAAGAAATTCGCTCGTTGGGTATCAACATCGAGCTTGAAGAAAAGTAATACGGCGTTAGCCACGTAATGTTATGAGATGGCCCGGCGCTTGCGCCGGGCTCTAGAGACTGACTCCGCTGGGAGAGTAATGTGAAAGACTTATTAAAGTTTCTAAAGCAACAAAACAAGACCGAAGAATTCGATAATATTCGAATTGGTCTGTCTTCACCTGACATGATCCGTTCATGGTCATTTGGTGAAGTTAAAAAGCCTGAAACAATCAACTACCGTACGTTCAAGCCTGAGCGTGACGGTCTGTTCTGTGCGCGTATCTTTGGTCCAGTAAAAGACTATGAGTGTCTTTGCGGTAAGTACAAGCGCCTTAAGCACCGTGGTGTTATCTGTGAGAAGTGTGGCGTTGAAGTTACACTGACTAAAGTACGTCGTGAGCGTATGGGTCACATCGAGCTAGCTAGCCCGGTTGCACACATCTGGTTCCTTAAATCACTTCCGTCTCGTATCGGCCTTATGCTTGATATGACACTTCGTGATATTGAACGTGTACTTTACTTTGAATCATACGTGGTTACAGAGCCAGGTATGACTACACTTGAGCGTAGCCAACTTCTTAACGAAGAAGAGTACTTGGATGCACTTGAAGAGCACGGTGACGAGTTTGAAGCGAAGATGGGTGCTGAGGCAGTATTCGATCTTCTAACAGTACTTGACGTAGACGCAGATGTTGCGGCTATGCGTGAAGAGCTGCCTTCAATCAATTCTGAAACCAAGCGTAAGAAGATTACTAAGCGTCTGAAATTGCTTGAGTCATTCCAACAATCTGGCAACAAGCCAGAGTGGATGATCATGACGGTTCTTCCGGTACTTCCGCCAGATTTACGTCCTCTAGTACCACTAGATGGCGGCCGTTTTGCAACGTCTGACCTTAACGACTTATACCGTCGTGTAATCAACCGTAACAACCGTCTTAAGCGTCTTCTAGACCTAGCTGCTCCAGACATTATCGTACGCAACGAAAAGCGTATGCTTCAAGAGTCTGTAGATGCGCTTCTAGATAACGGACGTCGTGGTCGTGCGATTACCGGTTCTAACAAGCGTCCACTTAAGTCGCTTGCAGACATGATCAAAGGTAAGCAAGGTCGTTTCCGTCAAAACCTTCTTGGTAAGCGTGTTGACTACTCAGGCCGTTCTGTAATTACCGTTGGTCCTACGCTACGTCTTCACCAGTGTGGTCTTCCTAAGAAGATGGCACTTGAGCTATTCAAACCGTTTATCTACGGTAAGCTTGAAGGTCGTGGTCTTGCGACAACAATTAAAGCTGCTAAGAAGCTAGTAGAGCGCGAAGCACCAGAGGTTTGGGACGTACTAGACGACGTTATCCGTGAACACCCGGTACTACTTAACCGTGCACCTACACTTCACCGTTTGGGTATCCAAGCATTCGAACCAACACTAATCGAAGGTAAAGCGATTCAGCTTCACCCGCTAGTGTGTGCGGCGTACAACGCCGACTTCGATGGTGACCAAATGGCGGTACACGTTCCGTTGACAATCGAAGCACAGCTAGAAGCACGTGCACTTATGATGTCAACGAACAACATTCTGTCACCTGCGAACGGTGAGCCAATTATCGTACCTTCACAGGACGTTGTATTGGGTCTTTACTACCTAACGCGTGACAAAGTAAACGGCTTAGGCGAAGGCATGGTATTCACCAGCCCGAATGAAGCAGAAAAAGCATACCGTACAGGTAATGCTGAGCTTCACTCTCGCGTAAAAGTACGTATTACTGAATACGACATCGATGAAGATGGCAACAAAACTGAGAAAGTAACGCTAACTGACACTACTGTTGGTCGTGCGATTTTCTCATTGATCCTTCCTAAGGGTCTGCCGTTTGAAATCATCAACCAAGCGATGGGCAAGAAGCAAATTTCAAGACTATTGAATGCTTGTTACCGTACGCTAGGTTTGAAAGACACAGTAATTGCTGCTGACCAAATCATGTATACCGGTTTCCACTACGCGATGATCGCGGGTGCGTCTGTTGGTATCGACGATATGGTTATCCCTGCTGCTAAGAAAGACATCATCGACGCAGCAGAAGCAGAAGTTATCGAAATTCAGGAACAGTTCCAAAACGGTCTTGTTACCGCGGGTGAGCGTTACAACAAAGTTATCGATATCTGGTCAAATGCCAACGAAAAAGTTGCTAAAGCCATGATGGATAACCTTAAGACTGACATCGTAATTAACCGCGATGGCGAAGAAGAAGAGCAATCATCATTTAACTCTGTTTACATGATGGCCGACTCGGGTGCTCGTGGTAGTGCCGCTCAGATTCGTCAGCTAGCTGGTATGCGTGGTCTGATGGCTAAGCCAGATGGCTCAATCATCGAAACCCCAATTACGGCGAACTTCCGTGAAGGTCTGAACGTACTACAGTACTTCATCTCAACTCACGGTGCTCGTAAAGGTCTTGCGGATACCGCACTTAAGACAGCTAACTCGGGTTACCTAACGCGTCGTCTAGTAGACGTTGCACAAGACTTGGTAATCACTAACGACGACTGTGGCACATTCGAAGGTGTTCAAATGACACCACTAATCGAAGGTGGTGACGTTGTTGAACCACTACGCGAGCGTGTACTAGGTCGTGTGGTAGCAGAAGATGTACTTAAGCCAGGTACTAACGAAGTGCTAGTAGAGCGTAACGTTCTTCTAGACGAAGCGTTAGTAGACATGCTTGAAGCTAACTCAGTTGACCAAATCATGGTTCGCTCGGTAATCACTTGTGACAACGACTTCGGTGTTTGTGCTAAGTGTTACGGTCGTGACCTTGCTCGTGGTCACATGGTGGGTAGCGGTGAATCGGTTGGTGTTATTGCAGCACAGTCAATCGGTGAGCCAGGTACACAGCTTACCATGCGTACGTTCCACATCGGTGGTGCGGCATCAAGAGCATCTGCTGAGAACAGCGTACAAGTTAAGACGGCGGGTAGCCTTAAGCTACACAATGCGAAGTTCGTACGTAACTCTGACGGCAAAGTGGTTATCGTTTCTCGTTCAACAGAACTTACTGTTATCGACGAGCAAGGCCGTGAGAAAGAGCGCTATAAAGTACCTTACGGTGCTGTACTTAGCGTGGATGACGGTGCAACTATTGCAGCTGGCGACGTTGTTGCTAACTGGGATCCGCATAGTCACCCAATCATCACTGAACGAGCAGCTAAGATTAGCTTCGCAGACATTGATGACTCTAACACCGAAATGCAGCAAGACGAGCTTACTGGTCTAACCCGTATCGTTGTTAAAGACCTTGCGAAAGTAAACTCTAAAGAGCCTAAGCTAATTCTTGAAAGCGACGAGTTCGGTCTTCAAGAAATTCGTCTTCCAAGCTTCACAACCATCGAAGCGAAAGAAGGCAAAGTGGCTAACGAAGGTGACGTGCTAGCACGTATTCCTCAAGAAAGCTCGAAGACTCGTGATATCACGGGTGGTCTACCGCGCGTTGCGGACCTATTTGAAGCACGTAAGCCTAAAGAGCCTGCAATCCTTGCAGAAATCTCAGGTACTATCGGCTTCGGTAAAGAGACCAAAGGTAAGAAGCGTCTTGTAATTACACCTGCTGAGGGTGACGCATACGAAGAGATGATTCCTAAGTGGCGTCAGCTTAACGTATTCGAAGGTGAGAAAGTGGAAAAAGGCGAAGTTATCGCCGATGGTCCAGAGTCTCCACACGATATCCTACGTCTACGTGGTATCTCAGCAGTAGCAAACTACATCGTGAACGAAGTTCAGGAAGTATACCGTCTACAGGGTGTTAAGATTAACGATAAGCACATCGAAGTAGTTATCCGTCAGATGCTACGTAAGTGCATTATCACTAATCCAGGCGATACGCAGTTCCTTGAAGGCGAACAGGTTGAAGTATCGAACGTTAAAGTGGCTAACCGTGAAATTGAAAAACACGGCAAGATCCCAGCGCAGTACGAAACACAACTGCTTGGTATCACTAAAGCGTCACTGTCTACTGAGTCATTTATCTCAGCGGCATCGTTCCAAGAAACAACACGTGTTCTAACTGAAGCTGCGGTTCAGGGTAAAGAAGATGACCTACGCGGTTTGAAAGAAAACGTAATCGTTGGTCGTCTAATTCCAGCGGGTACAGGTTTCGCTTACCACGAACGCCGTGCACAACGTCGCAAAGAGCAAATCGAAGAAATGTCAGTGTCTGCTGCTGAAGCAGAACAGGCACTAACCGAAGCGCTTAATGCTGGTGCAGACGAAGATACTGCCGAATAAGGCAAGATCATAGGAGTACGTTAACGTACTCCTAACAATTTGGCAGTCATGTTGTACAGATTGCAGATAAATTAACTGCTTAACCTTTGTACACCTTGACAGTCAGAGCGATGATCTTTAATATTCCGCGACCCGATTTTGGATAGCCATCAAGTGGCTCGATAAACGGTCGCGGTTTTTTGTATCAGCGCTCAGTGAATGTTGACGAGCACAATGTTCATAAACAAGAGCGATTAAGCAATTAATCGCATTAATATGGACCCAATCACAGTGATTGGGTTTTCGTAGTTTTTAATCAGGAGCTAGTTAATGGCAACAGTTAACCAGTTAGTGCGCAAGCCGCGTAGAAAGCCCGTTGAAAAAAGCAACGTAGCTGCTCTACAAGCTTGTCCACAAAGACGTGGTGTATGTACTCGTGTATATACTACTACGCCTAAGAAACCAAACTCTGCACTACGTAAAGTATGTCGTGTACGTCTAACTAACGGTTTTGAAGTTTCTTCATACATCGGTGGTGAAGGTCACAACCTACAAGAGCACAGTGTAGTACTTATCCGTGGTGGTCGTGTTAAAGATCTACCAGGTGTTCGTTATCACACAGTTCGCGGTACTCTTGACTGCGCAGGTGTAAACGATCGTAAACAAGCCCGTTCTAAGTACGGCGCGAAGAAGCCTAAGTCATAACGGTTCTCCGTTAGTAAGGCCAAACTGAAGTTTAAGAGTTTTGGGTTTTCCCTGAATTCATACGGAGAATAGAAAATGCCAAGAAGAAGAGTCGTAGGTCAACGTAAAATCCTACCAGAGCCAAAATTTGGTTCACAACTGCTTGCGAAATTCATGAATGTCGTAATGCTCGACGGCAAAAAGTCAGTCGCTGAAAAAATCGTTTACGGTGCGCTTGATATTGTTGCTGAAAAAACCGGCAAAGCACACCTAGATATCTTCGAGGAAGCGCTTGATAACATCCGCCCAACAGTAGAGGTTAAGTCTCGTCGTGTTGGTGGTTCAACTTATCAGGTTCCAGTTGAAGTACGTCCAGTTCGTCGTAACGCGCTAGGTATGCGTTGGATGGTTGAAGCTGCACGTAAACGTGGCGAAAAGTCTATGGCACAACGCCTAGCGGCTGAAATGCTAGACGCAGCAGATAATAAAGGTTCAGCGGTTAAGAAACGTGAAGACGTTCACCGTATGGCCGAAGCAAACAAAGCGTTTGCTCACTACCGTTGGTAATCAACGTTATTTAACTGAGAGAGATTTATGCCTCGTAAGACCTCGATTGAGCGTTATCGCAATATTGGTATTGTGGCTCACGTGGACGCGGGTAAAACCACGACCACAGAGCGTGTTCTGTTTTATACAGGACTGTCTCACAAAATCGGTGAAGTGCACGATGGTGCTGCTACCATGGACTGGATGGAGCAAGAGCAGGAGCGTGGTATTACTATCACGTCTGCTGCAACGACTTGTTTCTGGTCTGGTATGGAGCAACAGTTCGATCAACACAGGATCAACATCATCGACACCCCTGGACACGTTGACTTTACTATCGAAGTAGAGCGTTCATTGCGTGTACTAGACGGTGCAGTTGTTGTTTTCTGTGGGTCTTCTGGGGTAGAACCTCAATCAGAGACAGTCTGGCGACAGGCTGACAAATATCAAGTGCCACGCCTTGTGTTCGTTAATAAGATGGACCGGGCTGGCGCTGATTTTGAACGTGTTGTGGGTCAAATCCGCAAGCGTTTAGGCGCAAACTGTGTTCCGATTCAAATCAACATGGGCGCTGAAGAGAATTTTCATGGCGTCATCGACCTTGTGAAGATGAAAGCCATCAACTGGAATGAAGAAGACATGGGTATGACATTTACCTATGAAGACATTCCGGCTGAATATTTAGATACCGCTGAGCAGTACCGTACCGAAATGATCGAAGCGGCTGCAGAAGCATCTGATGAGTTAATGAATAAATACTTGGAAGGTGAAGAGCTTTCTGAGGAAGAAATTCGTTCAGGCCTTCGTCAGCGTACGCTGAACAACGAAATTGTTCTTGCCACCTGTGGCAGTGCCTTCAAAAACAAAGGTGTTCAGGCAGTACTAGACTCTGTTATTCATTATCTTCCGTCTCCAACAGAAGTTAAGGCCATCACTGGTGTACTTGACGACAAAGACGAGACAGAAGCAGAGCGTCATTCAAGCGACGATGAGCCGTTCTCAGCGCTAGCATTTAAAATAGCGACCGACCCATTTGTGGGTACGCTAACCTTCTTCCGTTGTTACTCTGGTGTAGTAAACACGGGTGATACGGTTTACAACCCTGTTAAGGGCAAGCGTGAGCGCTTTGGTCGTATTGTGCAAATGCACGCGAAAGACCGTGAAGAAATTAAAGAAGTACGCGCAGGTGACATCGCTGCGGCCATTGGCCTTAAAGATGTAACAACCGGTGATACGCTTTGTGACCCTAACCATGTTATTACGCTAGAGCGTATGGAGTTCCCAGAGCCGGTAATTTCAATTGCGGTTGAGCCTAAGTCGCAAGCTGACCAAGAGAAAATGGGCATAGCCCTAAGCAAGCTTGCAGCTGAAGATCCGTCATTCAAAGTGAAAACTGACGACGAGACAGGCCAGACGATTATCTCAGGTATGGGTGAACTTCACCTTGATATCATTGTCGACCGCATGAAGCGCGAATTTAAAGTTGAATGTAACGTAGGTAACCCTCAGGTTGCTTATCGTGAAACCCTTCGTAAATCTGTTGAAGTTGAAGGGAAGTTCGTTCGTCAGTCAGGCGGCCGCGGCCAATTTGGTCATGTATGGCTGCGCATTGAGCCTCAAGAAGAAGGTTCAGGCTACGAATTTGTGAACGAAATCGTCGGTGGTGTGGTACCAAAAGAGTTCATTCCAGCGGTCGATAAAGGAATTCAGGAGCAGATGCGAAGTGGTGTTCTTGCAGGGTATCCGGTACTTGATGTAAAGGTTACGCTGTTTGACGGTTCATACCACGATGTTGACTCTTCTGAAATGGCGTTTAAGATCGCCGGCTCTATGGGTTTCAAAAAAGGCGCCGCAGAAGCAAATCCGGTGTTACTTGAACCCACAATGAAAGTTGAAGTGACTACTCCAGAAGACTGGATGGGTGATGTAGTTGGTGACATTAATCGTCGCCGCGGCATGATCGAAGGTATGGAAGATGGCGTCGCAGGTGTTAAAATAATACGTGCTAAAGTGCCGCTTTCAGAAATGTTTGGCTACGCAACTGACTTGCGTTCACAAACACAAGGTCGTGCTTCATACTCAATGGAGTTCTTCAATTATTCTGAGGCGCCGAACAATGTGGCGCAGGCTATTATTGAATCTAGAATTTAATCTAAATGAAGGTTCGGTCCGGTCTATTGGTGGGTCGGACTTTTAACTTAGGAAACGAGAAAAATGGCAAAAGAAAAGTTTGAACGTACGAAACCCCACGTAAACGTGGGTACAATCGGCCACGTTGACCACGGTAAAACTACGCTAACTGCAGCAATCACTACGGTTCTTTCAAAGACTTACGGTGGTAACGCACAGGCTTTCGATCAAATCGATAACGCACCTGAAGAAAAAGCACGTGGTATCACCATCTCTACTTCACACGTAGAATACGATACTCCTACTCGTCACTACGCACACGTAGACTGCCCAGGACACGCTGATTACGTTAAAAACATGATCACTGGTGCTGCTCAGATGGACGGTGGTATCCTA
>NZ_JAKREZ010000053.1:0-15448 GCF_022348345.1 Alteromonas sp. CNT1-28
CAGGGCTGTTCCGTATTAAATGTACGATATTTACCTAATTTGCCACACTTATAAGTAGTAACCCACCTCCGCAGCCATTTATTGGTGTGGTCTACAGAGGATTATGTCTTTTTAGAGGGGAAAATCCCTAGAACCCCACGTTCATCGGTATTTGTGGATTCCCCTTCAAACACGGTTTGGATGACCGCAAAGCCCACCCCCAGATCCGCCAGGTGCTCATGCATATATTGCAGGGCAGGGAAGCCGAAGGAATGGCAGCCAGGGCACCAGTGCTGAAAACAATACAACAGTCGGTAACCGTCACCTAACTCGGCAAGGGTGACTGGCGCACGCGGTGCGCCGTCATGATCAATCCATTGGTTAACCCGCAGCTCCGGGGCCTGAAAATAAGAGGTTGTCATCGTGCACTCCTGATGGTGGATAACGTGGCATCCACGGTTGATCAAGGCATTAAGTATTAGATATACCGCCGTCTATCGTTAAATGCAATCCCCCACCAGACAAGTGTCTATTTACTGGGTGTTTGAGTAACCGGATGAATGCAGATATGCATAAAGACGTGTTTTGACAAGGCAAAAGGGCTATTAACCACCGGCAGGTGGAGTGAGACGGTAAAACGAGTGGAGGCGTACACACTCCGCTCAAACCCTGTAATGTAAAAGCTGGAACACAGCATTTTAGCCCGTTAAGTTTAGCACATTATTTGGCTAATAACAGGAGATGCTGGCGTTTTTCGCGGGGGTATGTACGTGTCCCCGATTGTGCGCCATCATATTGGTCGCTACGGGCCTGCTGCGCGTCAGAAAAAACGGCGCAGATCAAGACGGCTATACAATGAGGCGACGTCGTCATACCCGTTAAAGGGTAATGTCGGGATACGGTTACGTGTAAACAGCCCACCGCTGGTCAGCCGTCGCTCACTTGCCTGACTCCAGCGGGGGTGATCGACCTCCGGATTCACATTCGCATAAAACCCATATTCCTTTGGTGCATATTGCTGCCAGGTGGTTGGAGGTTGGTGCTCGGTGAGTGTGATCCGCACAATCGATTTAATGCTTTTAAACCCATACTTCCAGGGGACGACGAGTCGGATCGGCGCGCCATTTTGGGGTGGTAAAGTTTTACCGTACAGGCCGACGGACATCAGGGTTAACGGGTGCATTGCTTCGTCAAGCCGTAGCCCTTCCACATATGGAAAGTCGATGCCGGCGTGAAATGCGCTGCGTCGCTGGCCGGGCATTTGCTCGGGATCATGTAGGGTTTGGAAGGCAACATAACGTGCACTGCCCAGTGGGTGTGCCCGTTTGATGAGGTGGCGTAGCCCAAACCCAATCCACGGGATCACCATGGACCACGCTTCCACGCAGCGTAATCGATAAATACGCTCTTCCAATGGAAAGAGGCTCAGCAGATCGTCATGATCCAACGTATAGGGAGAGGCGACCAGACCATCCACCGTCAGTGTCCAGGGGGACGAGGCAAAGTGTCGGGCGTTGTGCTGAGGCGCGTCTTTCTCGGCGCCAAACTCGTAAAAGTTGTTGTGTGAGATCACTTTAGCACGGGGCGTCAGCGGCTCGTCTGACCGATAAGCATCAGGCTGCGTAAATGTCAGCGGTGTTGGCTTGGTGGCGGGGGCCGGGCCCTGGGCGAACCATGGGCGGGCGTGGGCCAGTGGTGTCAGTAATGCGCCGGTGCCAACAAGCCCGATCCCTTTGAGCACGTCACGGCGTGATAGATACACGGACTCATCAGTGATCTGATGCTCGCGTATAGGGTGACGAGGTAAACAACGGATCAACATAAACACACTCCAGATGTACAAAACACATAGCGGATGTAAAGCATAGCCGATGGGGCGGTATGTTGCGTATAAGTACACCGGGTATCCCCTTTGCCTGTCTGCAGTCCATGTGACAGGCAGTGCCGTCGCGCGGGCTATTTTGCGGCGCTATACCACAGCATAATGGGGCACACATTTACCGTCGGGATCAACGGGCTTGACAAGGGTGTTAGGCTAATCAAAGTGATAGATGAGGGAGAGAGCGATGGCCTCAGAGCCGGGGTTTTGATCGCCCAGGCCCGCATTAGAGATATGGCCGATTTCAAGCCGCATGTACCATTGTGGTGAGAGACGTCTGTCCACGTTAAGCCGGGTATAGTATTCGACTTTATGGCCCAGTTGCTTCGGGCGCTCCATAAAGCCGATATGCATGGCGCCACCGATACGCCAGTGCGGGCCCAGGGAGGAATCATAGGCAACACCGAAGGCATAGTACTGTTGCCCCTGATCGGCAAAGAATGCCATCAGGGTTGGCCGCACGTTATATCCCCCGGGCAACGGGGCAAGGGTATACGTGACGTGCAGCGCCTCACGATCGGCATTATCAAACACGGCCCAGTTTGCAACGCCGGTGGTGAGATAAGGTGAGCCAACGGCCTGAGCCGGGCCACCGCCAAGACTAAAAAGCAGTGATACCACGGCGACGAGGTACAGCGGGGAACGCATTGGCTAGTGGATAGCCTTTTGTGGGTAAACACATCGGCAGCGGCATGACCTTGGTGCTGGCTTAGTATGCTGATCTGTCATGACGTTATTTATACACATAAGCAAACGTATGGAAGTGCCTCGAAAATTGCCCCAAACAAGAAAAAGTACAGCTTAATGGCGAGTTATGCTATTAATGCTAGGGCATTAACATTTTATTTACAATAACGCGGGATAATAATGATGAACAAACAACGCACCTGGATCCTTTTACTATTACTGACCGTATTGAGTATGGCGCTATCTGGCTGCCAGGAAAAAGAGCAGGCAGACACGGCGGCCGTGAGTGAAGCGGAAATACTGGAGGCCGAAGCGGTTGGCGACGATGTTGATCCCACGTGGCTCCCTAGCGCACCAACCCCTAGTATGTCACCGGCGGAAATCCCCCTTAGCAACGAGGCGCTGTTTATCTACCTGACGAGTCAGGCGTATCGCAGCTTTGCCAATCAGGAAATGGAAACGCACCGGACAACGGGCCCACATACCCAGTTTGGATTACCGGTACGGGTGTTTTATAACGACACGATTGCCGCAGCGATAAAAGCCGATGCAGCGACATACCCGACGGGCAGTGGTATCGTCAAAGAGATGTACGATGAATCAGAGGCGCTGGCTGGCTGGGCGGTGATGGTCAAAACACAGGACAACTCGGATAATGGTAAAGGGTGGTTCTGGTATGAAGTGACCAGTGCAACCGATGGCACGAAACTGCAGGCGTCAGGCAATGGCGTTCCAGGCTGCTTTGGCTGTCATATTGGCGGCAAAGACATGGTGCTAAGCCGTACAGACGAAATTAAATAGTGTGATAATGCTGAAGGGGGTCCCCTTCAGTGGGTATGCGCATGCGTGCGTAATTGACAGTGAAAGACCAGCGCTTCGACGCTGGTCTTTTCTCTGTCCTTGATAGGAGTAACAGTATGTTGAATTGGAATACCGTCATCGGGTATGCGAGCAAGGGTAACCCGGCCCCCGATCGCCGGGTAGAAAAAACGGATGAGCAGTGGGCCGAGCAGTTGACCAGTGATCAATTTCAGATCACGCGACGAAAGGGTACCGAGAGGGCCTTTTCTGGCGAGCATTGCGGCATCTTTAAACAGGGCCGTTACGCGTGCATTTGCTGTGATGAGCCACTGTTTAATGCCAATGAGAAGTTTGATTCTGGCTCGGGCTGGCCGAGCTTTACTCAGCCACTGAAAGATAATGTGATCAATTACATTCAGGACACGTCGCACGGTATGCATCGTGTTGAGGTGACCTGCAGTATTTGCGACAGCCACTTAGGGCATGTATTTCCGGACGGTCCGGAGCCAACGGGGCTACGCTATTGTATTAATTCACTATCATTAAAGGCGGTGGATGATGAGTAACATGATACAGGCAACATTTGGTGGCGGGTGCTTTTGGTGTGTTGAAGCAGTCGTTCAGCGGCTAAAGGGTGTACATAAGGTTGAGTCGGGTTACAGCGGTGGCTCATCATCGGATGCTGACTATAAGAAGGTGTGCTCTGGCGGGACAGATCATGTGGAGGTGGTGCAGGTGACCTTTGAGCCTGACGTGATCAGTTATTATGATCTATTGGTGGTCTTTTTGACCAGCCATGATCCGACTCAGGTCAACCGGCAAGGGGCGGATGTGGGGACCCAGTATCGCTCGGTGATCTTCTATCATGATCCTGAGCAACAAGCGACGGCAGAGCAGGTGATCGCCGATCTACAACCGCGCTTTGGCACGCCGATCGCCACGCGCGTGGAGCCCCTTGATGTGTTTTACCCCGCGGAAGGTTACCATCAAAATTATTATGCAAATAACCCGCAAAACCGGTATTGTTCAATGGTCATTGAGCCGAAGCTGTCAAAGCTGCGGGCAGCGTACCAAGATAAACTGAAATAACAAAGTGTTACAGGAGAGCATATGAAAGCTACATGGAACGGGGTTGTTATCGCAGAGTCGGATAACACTGAGGTTGTCGAGGGCAACCATTACTTTCCCCCTGATGCGATTAACGCGTCGTATTTTAAACCCAGTTCGTTTCGTACCACCTGCCCATGGAAGGGTGAGGCGCATTATTACCACGTTGAGGTGGGGGATGCCGTTAACGAAAATGCCGCATGGTTTTACCCCGCACCGTCAACGGCGGCAGCGGCGATCAAAGATCATGTCGCATTCTGGAATGGTGTAGAGGTGGCCTGACCGACGTTGTTACACTTGTTGGACGCGCCCGGTGGCGCGTCGTATGCGTGCCGAGTCAGCATGGTATGTGAACGCCTGGTATGTTGGCACGGCACTTAACACATAACCACACCAATCCTATAATAATTTATGCAACATAATGAGAATTCTGCCTTTCAGGCCGTCCGTGCACTCAGCGCGCAGCTTGTCGAGCCGTTATCGGAAGCAGACGCCCAGCTTCAGTCGATGCCCGACGCCAGTCCTGCCAAATGGCACCTGGCACACACCACCTGGTTTTTTGAGACGCTGATTTTGCGGCAACACCTGCCGCAGTATGTGCCGTTTGACGATGATTTTACGTACTTATTCAATTCGTATTACAACGGCATTGGTGAGCAATATCCACGCGCCGCACGCGGGCTTATTTCGCGGCCCAGTTTAGCCCAGATCATGGCATACCGAGCGTATGTCGACGCACACATTTTGCAGTTATATGAGCAGGGTCTCACCCCGGAGGTGGCATCATTGCTCACGCTGGGATGCCACCATGAGCACCAGCATCAGGAGCTCTTGTTAACCGACATTAAACACGCACTGGCACAAAACCCGCAGGCGCCGGTTTACATGGCATCGTCCCGTGGTGATGCCATGTATAGTGCGCACCATTGGCTGCGGTTTGATGAAGGACTGTATACCATCGGACATGATACGGACGGCTTTGCGTTTGATAACGAGTCGCCGGCGCATACGGTGTATCTGCAGCCGTTTTCATTGTCATCGCGGCTAGTGACCAATGCTGACTATCAGGCCTTTATTGAGGATGGGGGGTATCAAAACCCGTTATTATGGCTCTCTGATGGGTGGGCACATCTTCAGGCGCACGACGTACAATTGCCCTTGTATTGGCGCTATACCGACGGGCAGTATCAGCACTTTACACTTAGCGGGCTGCAGCCGGTGTTACCGCATCAGCCGGTGACGCACGTGAGCTATTATGAAGCAGAGGCCTATGCTCGCTGGGCCGGCGTGCGGTTACCCACCGAATTTGAATGGGAGGTGGCGGCACGTGCACAACCCACGCGCGGACCGTTTTTATCCCTCGATTGTTTGTGTCCTACGGCCGAGCCAGGCCCGGGGCTGACCCACATGACCGGACAATGTTGGCAATGGACCGCCAGCCACTATGGCGCTTATCCGGGGTATCAACCATTTAGTGGGCCGGCTGGCGAATACAATGGTAAATTCATGTGCAGTCAGTATGTGCTGCGGGGGGGCTCATGCGTGACCCCCGGTGCCTCTTACCGTGATACCTATCGTAACTTTTTTTACCCCCACCACGCGTGGCAATTTACTGGAATACGACTAGCAAAATAACAATGAAAGATTTTACCTTATCGCAACCCACCGAGTGTTATGACTCGGAATTTTTACACGATACCTTACAAGGATTGTCCCACCCTCAGAAATGCCTGCCGAGCAAGTATTTTTATGACGCGTACGGCTCTCAGCTGTTTACCGACATCTGCACACTGAAGGAGTACTATGTCACGCGCACGGAAACCGCACTGCTTGAGCGTGTCAAGGGTGACATTGCCCGGCTATTAGGTCCACATGTGCATGTGATTGAGCCGGGCGCGGGGGCCAGTGACAAAGTGCAGGTGTTGATGGCGCACCTGTCAGCGCCGCAACAACTGACATTAACGGATATCTCGGCGGAGATCCTACAGGCTGCGGGCAAGCGCCTTGAGCAATGTTTCCCGGGGCTGCCGGTCAATACGGTGGTGGGGGACTTTACGCGCTTACATGCGCTTCCGCCGCCCGCCCTTGCGCCGACGCGCGGTCGCCAGGTGGTGTATTTCCCTGGCTCCACCATTGGTAACTTTTCGCCCATAGAGGCCGGCCGCTTGTTATCAATGTTCGGTAGTTGGGTCGGCGAAAAGGGATTGCTGCTGATCGGCGTTGATCAGATCAAGTCCACCCCGTTACTGGAGCGCGCGTATAATGATGATCAGGGCGTGACAGCCGCCTTTAATCTTAACCTGTTAAGCCGGATCAATCGGGAATTGGAGGGGACATTCGATCTCGGGCAGTTTCGTCATCATGCCTTTTTCAATGAAGAGCAATCACGCATTGAGATGCACCTGATCAGTACACGCGCACAGACCGTGCAGGTTGCCGGGCAACCGTTTGCGTTTACACAAGGCGAGAGTATCCATACAGAGAACTCGTACAAGTATACCCCCGAGGGGTTCATTCAGATGGCACGGGCGGCGGATTGGTACCCGATCAAGCATTGGCACGACGCCGCGCGGTGGTTTGGACTACACTTGATGGAATACCGCCCGTCCTCCACTGTTCGGTAAGCGTCATATGAGCAGCCCGTTGTTGCTAATCATGCTCGTGCTGGCCACTGGGGTGCTGGGGTATGCACTGAAGCGCGCGGGCTTTTGTATGGTCGACGTCGTACTCCAGGCGTATCGGCGTGGGGTATATGGAAAGGCCTTGGCGTTGTGGTTAACGGTGATGGTGATCCTGATGGGGCATCTGCTGCTGGTGATATTGACCGGCGCAAGCAGCTGGCCAACCTATGCACTGAGTGGGACCAGCTTACTCGGTGGGGCGTTATTAGGGGTTGGTGCAGGTTTAAATCGCGGGTGTAATATCTCAACGTTTACCAAGCTTGCGGAAGGCCGCACCGAGATGCTGGCGACTATCACCGGATGGGGGCTGGGCGGTTTACTCATGGCGGCGATGGGGGCCGCATTGCCTGTCCCGCAGGCGGGTGGATCTCATAAGGCACTGCTGATAAGCGGTGTTGGCTTAGGTGGCGTGTGCGGGTATGCGTATTGGATGTGGCGACGCGTCCCGGCCAATAAACGGTTTGGGCTGCTCGCGGGGTTTCGTCATGCCCGTGGCATGATCTGGCTCATTGGTCCTTCGGCGGCACTGGTGACGGTTTTTTTACCTGACTGGGGCACCATTGGCAGTTTCTTCACCCTCAGTGTCACACAACCGGCGCACTTGCTCAGCACCTCGTCAATGTATGGGCTGGGCCTGGCAGTCCTGTTTACCGGTATGCTGGTAGCCAGTTGGCATATGCGCCGTTTTTCCCTGCGAGGGCCCCCCTTGCGGGTGTGGGGGCGGCATTTATTTGCGGGCCTGTTGATGGGCATGGGTGCGTATGGGATCCCGGGAGGCTCTGACACGCTCCTCTTTATCGGGCTTCCCGCATTGTCGCCACATGCGCCGGGGGCCATCGTCATGATGGCATTAGGGATATGGGGCGTTGAACGCCTACGTGCACAGCGCACATAAACGAGGGCTTATGTTGTTGCGTTGTGATGACATCAAGCTGAGTATGCATGACCATTGATGTGGAGAGACAATGAGTATAAATGTAACCTTTCCCAGCCAGGAGCATATGCTCTCAGGCTCACTTACCTTGCCTGTGCAGCGCCCGTGTGGGTACGCACTGTTTGCCCATTGTTTTACGTGCGGTAAAAACAGTGTGGCCGCGAGGCGGATCACCGACGCATTAAGCGCCCATGGTGTGGGCGTGTTGCGGTTTGACTTTACCGGATTAGGCGACAGTGAGGGGGAGTTCGGCAATACCAATTTTTCCTCAAATTTGGATGATCTGAAAGCGGCGGTAAGCTTTTTGCGTGAGCATTACCAGGCCCCTCAGCTGCTTATTGGGCATAGCTTGGGTGGGACGGCGGTGCTGGCCATGGCCGCCCAGGAGCCAGAGGTGAAAGCGGTGGTGAGCATTGGCGCGCCGTTCAGTGCCGGCCACGTGGTTCATAATTTTGAACAGGCAGTTCAGACGATAGCACGTGCGGGGGAAGCGACGGTGGATTTGGGGGGGCGGCCCTTCACGATCAAGCAACAGTTTTTAGAGGATGTCGCTCACTTTGACGGGCGCCAATTGGCGGGTATGAAAAAGGCACTGTTATTGATGCATGCACCCACCGATCGAATTGTGGCGATAGATGAGGCTGAAAAGATCTACCATGCCGCCAAGCACCCAAAAAGTTTTGTCAGTTTAGATAAAGCCGATCATCTGTTGACCAAACCGGCAGATGCTGAATATGTGGCCGACACGATCGCGGCCTGGAGCCGTCGTTTTTGGAGCAGTGCGGTGATAGAGGATACGCCTTCGGCGTTAGAAAAGGGGCAGGTTGAGGTGGCCGAGTTTGATCATGTGTTGACCCAGCGGGTGTCCAGTGCGGCCCACCAGTGGATAATGGATGAGCCTGTTGCGTTGGGCGGCGGCGATCGGGGGCCTGATCCCTATGAGCACCTGTTAGCCGCGCTGGGCGGGTGTACCGCGATGACGTTGCGGCTGTATGCCACACGCAAACAGTGGCCACTGACGCATGTTGAGGTACGCCAGGCGCACGGGATCACGCCAATAGAATCTGACACCATCATTGATGAGGTGTGTCACGAAGCGGGGGGCATATGCCCCATGTGCAAACAGGAGTTGGATCATGCCCCTTAAACCGCTCGCGCCCGATATGCTGGCCCCGGATGCGTTATTATACGGTGCCAACCTGACCACAAGCATGACCTGGGCGCCGGGGCAGCCGCTGCCCGCACCCGGCGACTGTGTGTGGTACCATTTGTGTGCCATTAATATCGCGACCCGCACCTGGTTGGAAGCGTCCCAGCGGATGAGCAGTACCACTATTGATGCCATGTTGGCAGAAGATACCCGTCCACGGGTATTGATCAAACCCGACGGCGTATTGATCAACGTGCGGGCCATTAATACGTATTGTCCTACTCACCCGGAGCAAATGGTATCGCTGCGCATCTGGACTGATGGTGATGTGGTGCTGACCTGCCGACGCGATGACAACCAGGCGGTTGAGCAACTGCGTGAGCACATTACCCAGCGCCGCGGCCCATTGACCGCGGGCGGTTTGGTGGTCGCGTTGATGCGCGAAGTCTATGAGGAAATTGAGCACTACATTGACGAGCTGGAGCGGTGTGTGGCTGAGCTGGAGCTGCATGTCAATGCTGATGATGCACTGCAGCGTCCCCCGCATAATATCAGTGATGTGCGGCGTAAAATTGCGTTATACCGGCGCTATATTTTCCCGCAGGCCAAGCTGCTCAGTGATCTGTCACAGGCGTCTATCGGCTGGTTATCGGACCGGCAGCGGGCGGATATTATTGAACAGCACGATCGGGTGTTACGGTATACCGAAGAGCTCAATGATATCCGGGATCGCGCAGAGATCCTGTATGAGGAAATTAAATACCAGCAGGGCGCCGAATTAAACAAAACCACCTACCTGTTTTCAATCGCCGCAACAATTTTTTTACCCCTGTCCTTTTTAACCGGCCTGTTGGGGATCAACGTGGGGGGGATACCGGGCGCCGCCGTTGATTTTGCGTTTTGGATCTTTGTGGTGTTGTGTGTCATGGTCGTGGGCGCACAGATCGTGTACTTTCGGCGCAAGAAGTGGTTTTAGCGGTGGAATGGTTAACAGCACTTAACACCTACCCTCACGGGTACAGTGAAGCGTGGTTCGACGGACGCCGATACGGCGTGACGCGCCATCGTCACGTGCAAGGGCGGGCAGAAACGTTTTATGCCGAGCGGCTCGGTGGTCAGGACGTGATCAGTTGCAATGTTTATCATACCCATGTCCCGTTACTCAAGCCGTGCGAGATGTCGGCGGAAAAAGTTATCGATTTTTTAATCCGCAGTCGCCCCATTACCACAGCGTAAACGCGACGCGCAGTATCACTTAAAGAATGTACATAGGAAATTCATTATGACAGCACAGTATCATACGATTATCTTGGGCGGCGGGAACGCCGGATTTGGCGTCTCATCCGTGCTTAAGGAGGCGGGAAAATCCATGGCCATTGTTGAGCAGGCCGAGTTTGGTGGCACCTGCCCTAATCGCGGTTGTACCCCGAAAAAGATTTTAGTTGAAGCTGCTGGGTGCCTGGACATGATCCGCCGGGCTGAGGCACACGGTATTGAGGTTTCTGCGCCCGTGATCCATTGGGAAAAGCTGATCGCACGCAAGGACGAGATGATCGGCTTTATCCCCGGTGCGATGCATAAACTGGCGGACAATCGGGCGACGGTATACCGCGGTCAGGCACGCTTTACCGGGCCTAATCAGATCACGGTCGGCGACGATGTCCTGGAAGCAGAAAACATCGTCATTGCCACAGGCTCTAAAACCCGTCCGTTACCTATCCCGGGGGCTGAGCACCTGCTAACGTCAGATGATGTGCTGACGCTACGTGAACTGCCCGACTCGGTTGTGTTTGTCGGCGGGGGGGTTATTGCCATGGAATTTAGCCATGTGTATGCCCGCGCGGGGGTTAAGGTGACGATTTTGGAGGCCATGCCACAGCTGCTGCCACGCCTGGACAGTGACGCGGTGCGGGTACTGCATGATGAGACAGAAAAGCTGGGCGTGACCATCCACACCGCGGTGCAGGTGCAGCAAATACGTCAGACGGACACGGGGATGGTGGTCGATTGTATGATTGATGACACCCATCATACCTTCATGGCGTCGCATGTTGTTAATGGTACCGGGCGGGTGGCCAATGTGGACGGACTGGATCTGCAGACGGCGGGGATCACGGTTGATCGTGGGCATATTGAGACTGACGCATACTTGCGCACGGTCGATAACCCTGCGGTCTGGATCGCAGGGGATGCCATTGCACGGGCGCCGCAGCTGTCGCCCGTGGCCACGCAGGAGGGCCGCCTGGTCGGACAAAATATTCTCAAGGCCATGTCACAAGCGACGGATTATCGCGTGATCCCGACGTCGGTCTTTACGCTGCCGACCCTCAGCAGTGTCGGGCTAACAGAGCAGGAAGCCACCGCGCAAGGCCTACAGGTGAAGGTGCAACAGGTTGAAATGGGGGATTGGTTTTCCTCCCGCTCGCATGTTGAGTCACGGGCTTGGGCCAAAGTGATCATTGATGAGGCCGCGGATGCGTTTGTGGGAGTGCACATTGTCGGGCATAAAGGTGAGGAGCTGATCAATATGTTTGCCATGGCCATGCGCCACAACATTACCGCGACGCATTTCAAAGCGGATCTGCTTGCTTATCCGACCTTTGGCGCGGACATTCAAAACTGGTGGTGATCCGGTGCTCGCGTCCGGGCCTGTGCTGCCCGGGCAACGGCACGAATAGGAGGTGACAATGGCAGCGGACGTATCCATCGGGTTAGGGGGCAGTTGCTACTGGTGTACCGAAGCCATTTTTGCCTCCTTAAAAGGGGTTGTACAGGTGGAGCAGGGATGGCTGAGCAGCTACGGTGAGCAGCATTGGCCCTCAGAAGGGATCATCATGCGTTTTGATCCGCAGCAGATCACGTTATGCGACCTGATTGATATTCATTTGCATACGCACAGCAGCACCGCCGATCACAGTCGTCGTCACAAATACCGCAGTGCGGTGTACACCTATAATGATGCTCAACAGGCTGCGGCACAGGCCTGTTTAGTGCAGCTGCAATCCCAGTTTGATAAACCCTTGATCACGCGGGCGTATCGGCTCAACACATTTGAACGTTCGGCCGCGCACTATCAGGATTATTACTATACCGATCCCCAGCGCCCCTTTTGTCAGAACATCATCACCCCCAAACTGCGTCAGTTGTTGGCCTTGTATCAGGATAAGGTGGATGAAACGCGGTTAAGACTGGATACCTGAGCCGCAGTTATTCACCGACAAGGGTGACAATGTGCGTGTGATCATTATCCCAATATAACTGATAGATCCCGCCTTCTGCTGAGAGTTGGCGGCAGGTATACACCTCTGATGTCCGGACGTGCCAAAAGGCTGAGAGAACGGGAGCCGCAGAGCCGGTGGCGGGATCTTCAGGGGCGCCGTACTGGGGGGCAAAATAGCGGAAATAGATATCATTCACGGATAGGATATCGCGCGAGGTCACGATCAGGGCTCGTTTGGTAAACGCACTGTACTGCTTAGCAGGGAGTGTAAAATCCGCAACATGGGCCCGGTTAGGTAGCTGGATCACGTAGTAACCATCTTCAGCCTGGGTTTCCATTATGCGCCCCAATGGCACGTTTAAGAGACGTTTTAGTTCGTATGGTCGCGGAGCGGGATACAGCTTGATGTTATTGATGCGCATGATGTAGAGCTGTGCTTTTAGCTGAGTGACATGCAACATGTCATGGGCATAATGAAAGGTGACTTGGTTGGCTGCAGGATGTAGGTGTGTTAGCACGATGTCTGCTGCCGCGAGGGTCGCATGCCCGCATAACTGGATCTCCTGGGTCGGAGAAAACCAGCGAATGTGGTAAATCGGCCCCTCGGCTTGTTGGCCGGTATCGGCGATAAACGCCGTAACGCGCTGATGGGTCTTGGCCCATGTTAACAGTTGCTCGGGTGATTGAAGCTCCGTGGCGGTGCAGGGGTGTACACATGCCCAGTTACCTTTTTCTTTCACAGAATAAAATACACGCCGATGCAACGCTTTGTGCATATCTCCTCCATTGGTATCCGGCCCAAATATTTAAGTATAGTCATTTTACCTGGGCTCGGGTTTTTAACCAATGCACCAACGGTCACCGGTTAACAACGCCTCTCGCAAGTGAAAACACTGATGGTGGGTTAATATAGGAATAATGGCACGGAGTTCACCAGCAAAGCTATGTTCTTCTGGAGCAAAGAGTCAGGTGTAGAGCTAGCATTTTCTCGCCCAGGCAAGCCCACTGACAACGCGTTTGTGAAAAGTCTCAATGGTAAATTCAGAACATTACTATCATGTTCGACCTCATAGTTCATTGAATTATTTATCGCCTGTTGAGTATGCAAAGCAGGCTGCATAATATGAAAAACCTCATCGAAAAATTGGTGTTAGTTCAGGGGAAAAGTCAACATGGACATCCCCATAAGCTCACCTTACACTTTAGTGCATAATGTTGTTAATAGAGTGTTGAACATGCGAGATCTCATCGGAGGGCTTTTAGGAGGAATTTTTGGTTGGTTAACGTTGCCCGCTTGCGCCTACCAGGTTAACGTTGCTGAAGCTCTGAACTGG
The DNA here is from genome assembly GCF_022348345.1 of Alteromonas sp. CNT1-28. Taxonomy (NCBI): domain Bacteria; kingdom Pseudomonadati; phylum Pseudomonadota; class Gammaproteobacteria; order Alteromonadales; family Alteromonadaceae; genus Alteromonas; species Alteromonas sp. CNT1-28. Next base: position 13,773 of record NZ_JAKREZ010000053.1, read on the forward strand.
CACAGTTCAAAGGTGGAGATTGAGACGTATTATCGCCGGGTGTACCAACAGGCTAATATTGTGCCTCAATTCGTATATTACCCAGCTAAACGGGGGCTGAAATGGGTCAATGAGGGGCAGTTGGATGCTGAAGCAGTGCGGCTCGCCCTCATCGGTTCGCAATACCCAAATTTACGTCAGGTTCCCGTTCCGATTGCCACATTACGTACCGGCTTATTTTGCCTGACGCCGAGCGGCTGTGAGGGCTATGCCAATAGTATGATCGCTTATACCAAGGGGTATCGTGCTGCGCCGCACTTTTGTCAGCAGCAGCAATGGGATTGTGTTGAAGGCAACTCCCCGGGTGAGCTACGCAGGCTGCTATCGGCTGGACGTGTTGACGCATTATTATTACCTCTACATGATGTTGCTACCGTATTATGTGGGTTATCCGCATCACCACTTTTTTATATATTGAAGCCACAATTTGATCGGGCCGTTTATCATTATGTACACCATAAACACCACGCTATCATACCCGCACTTGTACGCGGCATAAGGCTCAGTGCACAACATAACCCCTTCGTTAATTTGCAGCAGCGGTGGCAGCAGCAGATCACCTCGTGCCAGGTGACGTTGTCGGCATTGCAAACGCCATGACGGATAGGCCCCTAGGCAGCGCGTACGAGCAGTCGTTTGATCACCAGCGGGTACACGATCAGTGACGTAAATATCATGATAAAGGCCATGGATAAAAAGGCCGGTTTAAGCATAAAATCATCAGGTAGCAGTAAAATCAACGCAATGGAAACAGCGCCGCGGGCTCCCGAAAAATTAAGTAACCAAAACGCATCAGATGATAGTGGTCGCGCCTCCAGCCGCAGTATCGGATACAACAAGGTTAATGCTAATAGCCGGGAAAGTAATAAACTCAGCAAAATAACACAAAGCATCACGACGCCAATTTGGGCCCAGGAAAAGTAGACGAATAAACTGGCCCCTAAGAGGAAAAACAAGATGGCATTGGCGATGTATTCAAAGTACTCCCACAGGTGATCATGAATATCTTTGTTGTGATCTCGCATATTGGCTTTTCCTAAACAAAAGGTCAAAATCACGTATAGCGAATGAGATACATTATCATGCACTTAAAAAGTGCTGACACCGGTTAACTTGAACCTTGTTGCTGGAAACACTGTATTAGGTAATCTTTCGGCCATAAGGCAACATCACTACTTATGTCTAATACCCTTTAGTATTAGACATAGGCAGAGAGAAAAACATGCGCGTAAATTGCTTCAATCTAATATATACTTCGACCTGTTAACCAATTAGTTTCACTTCAAACCTTCACTCATTTTGGATCGTACGATCCAAAAATATTCTTCACAAAATTGCATTAGTCTCGATATATCAACCGCTTACGACATCCCCCACAGGTCTGACCATGCGTTATTTATGGTTAAATGTGCCTGAGTCCTACTATTTAGTATCAACAATCATATGATGATCCAAAGCTGCTATTAGAGGAATATTCAATGAATACAATTGAGAATTATTTTCTATGCGTGAAAAAAGGGTTTTGTTTAGGGAAAACCTTTTTAAGTTCAGGTACGGTCAGACTTTTTGCACCGCCTCTGAGCTGGTTCAGGCTTAGTCCGTCATCAATGGCTGTTATGCTGTCCAGAAAGACGTGA
>NZ_JAKREZ010000054.1:0-14782 GCF_022348345.1 Alteromonas sp. CNT1-28
ATTTTTGATCGGATAAAACCGAAATAGGCGATCGGATTAGACCGAAATCAGTGATCGGATTGAACCGAAATGGGTGATCGGAATGGGCCGGAACATGCAAAGACTAAGGATTCTTTGCGGAACATACCTGTTGCCGATGCTGTTTTGAATTCTGGTTTGCTTGATTTCATAGGGAAACGAAAGTCTGGCTTACTCTTTTACGACCTAAATCTGAGCGATACAAAGGGTTTGGGCAACACTATTTCTAAATGGTACAACGAAGCCTTTGTTAAGTATGCCAACATCCCGAAGCGAAATGATAAAAACACTCCGCTAGCCTTTCACTCATTTAGGCACACGTTTACTTCGCTTCTTGATAAAACGACTATTAAAGAACAGCCTCTAAGACGAAATGAAGCCTTTTATGTTACAGGCCATAGAGATGACAGCGTGAGAACCCAAACGTACAACCACGGCAGTTACAGCGGCTCGTTTATAAAAGCTTATATTGATGCTATCGACTTCGGTATTGATTGGAGTGCGGTGTCATACAAAAAGTTTCGAGAGCGTCGTAAAGCATAAAAACTAGTCATAGGTCCAGTTTTATCTCCAGCCGCTAATGGCTACTCTGCCAAATAAGCATAAGGAAATTAACATGGAAAAACTGGACTTCATCAACGCATTGGACGAAATCGATTTAGTCCTTACTATCACAATATCCGCTTTCGACGCTGAGATAAATGAGCAACATTTATGCCTTCTAAAAGATAGTATTAACCTGTCTCAACGCGAGCTTTCAGCTCTGCTTCAGAAACTAGAGTTCATGAGTCAGAGTGATTGGTTAGTTTAGGGACGAGCTTAGCAGGTTTCATATACCAGAGTTTCTATTCTTTAAGCACGAACACGTGAGTGAAGCTTTAAGTACTTAAAGTAGCCGCCAGTTACTTCCAAATGAGTTAAGTAAACAAGCCCCTCACCAATGATAAAAGTTGATATTTTTTAGAGATTAGGTTGATTGTTAACCTTACTAAAGCCCCACGCCTCTGTATCATCTATAAAAGTCTCATATTCGGGAGCTATCCCTACCGCTTCAAATACGCGGTAGACAATTTGAGCCGACAGTAAATATGGTATGAACTGACGATTTTTTTCAGAATCAAGATTAACACAGCGCTTAGCGCTCTCAATTAATAACATATTTTGTTCACAAGGTTCTTGTGGTACAACAATAATGTTGTCCACAGTTAGTGGAATAGAATGTGTCTGAGCCCTTTCTATAAACTTTTTGGAATCCACAAATGGAGATGTATGAAATACATTTCTTAGCGTAAAGCATGAATAAATATCTCGTGTATCCTCCGTGACTTTTAGCAGATGAAGATAGGTGTTAAGCAGCGAAGCCACAGCTTGAACAAAGAGCGAATAATCAACTATTTTGATTGTTGAATAGCCAGCTTCATCTGCGAGAATGCAAAAATCCCTAGCATATTTATTCTGTGCGTGCGTTTCGAGAAATCTCGCTATATCAAAACAACTCAACGGTATGTCGAACCGCGCCATCCCATTGTGCCACCATCTAAATGTTAGGGTGGCTAGGCTGGGATCATTCTTAACAATTTGACGTGCAACAAAACCGTCAGCTGTTGAGTTAATGCCTTGCATGGGTGCATGAACGCCTTCCACAGTTTTGTCAGCATTTCTTACAATGTTAGAAAACTTAGCAAATGTTAACTCCTCAGCAGGACCTAGTTGACCTTGAGATGGTTTGAAATAGATATGTGCCCATGGTTGCTCTGATTGGCTAGGTGGTAATGCTGGGATGCTCGTTAAAAACTCAGCGATCTTACTTTTCTTTTCATTGCCGCGCTTCCACAAATCATCAAGTAGATATCTATCTATTTCTTCTTTTGGCTTAGATTGGTCAGCTAATCTTCGATAAATTCTTCCTGATGAGTGTATATGTGGGGTATTTTGGCTCATTGGAATTCCAATAATTAGTATTGATTTCCCTTCAGATAATCCAACTTCATCAACGGGCCCCTCTACTACTCTCTCTTCATACAAAACTTCTGGATTAATATGTGAAGATGATGCTTCCCGAATATCCCTAGAGACTTTTTCAAGCTCAGAATTTTGTATACCTACAAATTCGGATGCTGTTCGACTCCCGTCAGTGTTCTCTTTAACCCCAAGAATTAACCAACCACCATATTGATTAGCAAAAGCAGACATATGTTTTGCGAAGTCAGTGATTTTTAATCCCTGACTTTTGTAGTCAATATACCAACCCTCCGAAACTTCTTTAAGTATAAGTAGATCTTCGTGGTCAATGTCCTCAATATTTTTTTGAAATGGGTAGTAAGAATAGTTCAACAAGTCCATGTCTCCCAAATAATTTATTCTGAAATCACACTGTAAAATTTGTATGTTCTCTTCACATACGCTACGGCCATACAAAACAACGTAGTTGAGAAAAAGCAGATGGTCCGCGATACCGTTTTTTTTTCGCTCTGCGCGAATTGCAAAATATCAAATAATGTTTAAATTACCACGAATTACTTTGATAATTGATTACGTTACAAATATCCTTTCTTTATTATCCAATGCATACCGAGATAGATAGTGCTAAACCTTCGTGTTTGCGCTCGATAGATTAGCGTGAGCGCCTTTAAGAACACTTTTCATGTTCTGAAACACACACGCACTACAAATTTTGATTCGTACCTCATTCGAGCTTATAGTGCGCCTAAAGCGTATCCTTCTTGTCACAACTGGATATCTTTTTAAATATTCCTTCAACATGGACTTTCTATAAGGGTTCTTTGATACGTTCGATTTTTTTGAAACCATACCCACTGCACCAAAAACTTTATATCTAGGGCTTTGGGTCTAACAACTTTGATAATTAACCCTTAACGCTATTAGGTTGACTATTTGAAACAGTTTCTGTGTCGACATCAAATCCATCAATAGCGGGGAGCGCGAAGTTTTCTACATAGCGCAACAATTTTTCGAAGCGTAACGCGGCTTCTGTTTGTGAATAGAGTTGTTCTGCAGCACTCTCAATTACAATACGTGCACCAATAAGCGTTGCTTTGTGTTGCTGATTGGCCATGGCATTCAATCGACAAACAGTGCCTTTACGAAGAAATCGCGAAGCATTTTCACGCAATGCGGTTACTTCAATGCCATTTATAAATTCTAATGTCATCAGTGTGACCAAATAGCCATAGCTGAATTTAAGCTGTTGTTTATCAACACTATCAACCTTTTGCGTTAATGCTATTTTATCTTCTTCTTGGGCCACTAGTCGAATCAAGTTGTAACTATTGTCCAAGCGCTTTAGTTGTCTAGCATTAGTCAAACCAAAATGGGTAGCCCAGTAATAGAGCGCTGCTTTTTGGTGGTCACTCAAGCCCTTAAGGACTTCTGGTTTTGGAGGCTCTGATTTTGGCTCAGTCTCTAATATCAATTTAGCAAGCTCGTATTCGCTCAATCCATCGTCTTCAATGAATGAATCTAAATCTAGTCCATCAAGTCTCGAAGAACGAGTCTTTATCTCTAGGTGCTCTGCTGGCGCTTGAAGTTCATCGTCTTTAATCAGATGTGCTAACCAATTCTGTTTGTTAGTGCCTTCTTCCAGCCATATATCACTTAAAAATTCAGTCAGTGATTCATTGTCGCCGTCGCTAATCACAACAGGCAATTGAATAACTTTTGCCAGATAGTCGCGAGCGATTGCGCGAGCATCCTGCAGAGTATGGTATGGCTCAACTCCCTTGTAATGCAATGCTAACGCGGCCAACGCAATACGTTGATCAACTGCCACCACTACGGTCACATGCGGTATGTGAAGTACCAGTCGAATTGCTTCAAAGGTTTTTACAATTCCCTCTGGACTACAGCGGTCTAGGTCGTCTACTACAAATAACAAACGACGGAAATTCGATAGTTTGCCTAAATAGTCGTGACATGCATCGTCTTGAAATCCTAAGCGGATTTTTGCTATTAGACGAATATCTTTTTGCATTTCGGCGATTTCACCAATGTGTGAGGCATAGTTCGGCAATTTAATATAGGTCAGGAATTCCTTGGTCATTGGCTGAGAGATAATGTACCGCAATTGTTTGGGAAGCTGCCACAAGCTAGCAATTATTGCTATTAATGCTCCGCTGGTTAATGGCTTCGAAAAATCAGGTATCTGATTTTGGTTAAGGCCCTGCCCGGCTAACCATGCCGACGCTATAACGAAAAGTGATAACCAACCAATAGACTGTAAAACTTTATTAAGATGCTTTCTTATGGCAAAAGCATAAATGATACGAACACGGCCACTCATTATCCAACCTATCTGTCGAAAAAGGTTCAAAATCGACTGTTTAAGGCGTGAGCCAGGGTCGCTTTCCATATTAACAGTCTGAAACTTATCATGACTGGTTAAAGCTGAAATCACTTCGTGGGCCATCGCCGCTTGACTGCTTTTAGCATGCTCATAGGCCCAAGCATTAAATTCACCAAACAGAAATGGCTGTTCACAGTCACGGGCTTTAAGCTCTTTCTTTAATAATGCTAATACTTGAGATTTACCGCTTCCCCAGTTTCCCATTAATCCAATAGTAAGCGGATGTATGTGCTCTTTGTCACACAAAATATTTGCCAGCCCGTTAACCAATGCACCGCGGTTTAAGGTGTCTTTATTAGCATTAATGTCTTCGGAACTTACTTTACTCAATGCCTCGTACGAAGCCTTTGTCGATCCATTGTTTTTATTTATATTTGCGATACCACTCACATATCCATTATAAAGCTTTAGCATTTGTTCTAGCGCTTCTGCTCCCTCCGCGCTAATACCAGAGCTTTCGCTAAAAAGAGTTTCGACCGCGGACTGAAATTTACCGATATGACTCATCTCAACCACCCCCTGTCGTGTGTTCGACCATAATGGTTCGTCAATTACACTATGAGTAGACAAAGCATCTTCGGCAGCTTTTAGGTCCTGAAAAAAAGCGTGAGTAGCCCCATTGGTATCTAGAACCTTACTCGCGTTATTGCAGGCAGCGATGGCACTCTCAGCTGCTTCAACCGCTCTAGAAGCTCCATATTTGGCGGTGGCAGAGGCGAACGAGGCAGCTTCCGCAGCGAACGCTACGGCTTCAGTTTTGTTTATTCCTATGGTTGAGTATGCGTCGCTAAAAGCAACCTCGGCGGCTTCTAAAGCTGTTGAAGCGATAATATCGAATGTTTCTAACTGTCGTTCTTCAACGGGCAATTTCGCCTGATGAAGTACTTCCCCGCTAGCTGAAAAACTTGCCAATACAAAACGTACGCGGTTATCGCTCCACCCAGTTGAGTCTCCACCTTCTTCTGAGGGAACAATGTGCTTATCAACTTTTTTTTCAGCTGCGGTCTGATTAGGTCGAGACTCAATCCAAAAATTAAAGTGACCAGCAATACCAATAATCGGAAGCACTCGTAAAGCCTCGCGTGCGGCCAAAACTCCGGGCCATAGGGGGTCTTTTTTACATAAGGCCTCTAGACGTTCTTTTATCTTAAGTTCACGCAAATCCATACTTGCATTTACATCCACCATAATCTTATTACATTCCCTTGTTTTATCGAAAAATTATTGAGTTTTGAGTGAACTTACTAAACCGATATTCGGCATCGGTTCTATAACAACCTTTTTATAAAGCTCAGAGAGGGCTACAGCGACTTCAACTAAATGCAAACAGTTCTTTTCGTTGTGAGCTTCTCTAGACTGCTACAACCTAGAAACCTAAGTATAAGGGTTGTTGATGAAGACAGCTTTTTTTAAGAAAGCATAGCTACCAAGGTGCATGCTTATACCTAGGACTTCGTTTACTTTACCCGAGTGATTAACGCAGTGCGAGCAGCTTTTAAATACGCTCCTCGTTTTGGCCCACCAGCAGGGGCAACCTTCAACTTAACAACTGTACCGTTTGGAAACTCATCGAGAGACGCTTTGTGAAAATATATTCGATAGGCTCTTCTCTAGCATTTAAAGGCGTTTCTGGCCGCGCTATCTAGATACCTATCTCATAGACGAAGTATATATAGATTAATATCATACCCAGTGTCATACATTTTGTGTTCATGTAGACGGTGAAACAAAGCCGAAGTAGCGAGGCTACAATTTGGGTGATTGAAGCCTATTTTTGCATGTTAGATTAGGCTTTACTTACCAACTTTTCTTCGAGAGCTTTTAATGTTTCACCTTGAGATGTTTTCCAACTTTGTGGCCCACTTCGGCTGTTTCCCGCTACTAAAGACGCTGCATATGAAGATGAACTGATCAATTTGTCCTTTATCAGTAAAAAGTAGTCCATATGTTCCTCTAGGACCCCATCTAGTATCATTCTATCCTTTATTGCCCTGCTCTTGCCCGGCATGCTTTGAGATGACTTTTTTGATATTTGAGATCCGCTCAATAACAAAAAACCATCATCGGTCAATTTCCCGCTAGCAGTAAGTTTGTGAACATTAAATTGGAATATATAGTTGATTAGATTATCGTCATCTGGTGTTGGTGAGCTAGCCGTCGATTTAAAAGACACGGGTTCCAATATTTTGTGACTAAGGCTCCCAAGTATAAGCCTAATATTGTCAATAAACTCTTCCATCGCTGCTGTATCTGCTCGCGGTAAGTTAGAGCGGGTCGGTGTATTTCCGTTCTCTAACTGATACCGGTCTGCGGATTTAGAGACTTCAACTAATCTTGACTCAAGATATTTGATATGGCCCTTGGTAAGATTTTCATCCTTACTAGTAAATATGATTACTTCATTCCAAAACTCTTTCTTACGGTCGTGATCTGCGAGTCTTTTAAAAACGTCTTCTGACTCACCAATATAGGCCAAATTGTTATCCGCGTTAGGACTCTCAAACAGGAAATAGACGCCCGGCCTTTTGCTTTCCTCCCACTTAGCTAACTCAGAAAACCTGCTCCGCGGACAGGCTAGTGCCTGACCGGTCCAATTTGCTATTTCAACGTGCCTTAAACCTGTTGGACTTCCATCAGCAAGAAATATACGAATACTTCTTCCAAATTTTGACATTAAACCTCCTTGTGTTGACCATTATTTTTTAAGCTCTATACCCTATGGATTATGCAATTTACCATCTAGCGTTTGCGACGGAGAAAGCACCGTTAGCGACTGATTTTCATGAACAAATATCCAGTGAAGATTCAAGCTTTCTCTTACATAAGGCGCCACCAATAAAGCTTGCTCCCTAAATTTTTCAATATTAGGTAAAGCAATCGCGTAAAACGAGCTCTGCACTTTCATTCTTTGAACCAACTGACCTATACAGGTTCGAAAGTCTAACCCAACTTGTGATGTTAGCCCTTTCGCTTCGATATACCATGTATCCCCGTTAATGGGATGCTTACATACTAGATCGGTATACTTGTCATCTAGAATTATGTAGCCAGCCGAAATAAAATAAGTGTCGATTGCTTCCTGAATAAAAGACTCATTTGGGAAAGCATGCTCCTTTTTATAACCACTCTTTATAGCCAATTTTCACCTCATTTGTTCTACATGTATATGCAAAATAAACGCTTACATGTAAATAGTGGTAGGAGCTATTGAACCTCCGGACTATCAAAAGACCTTACTTTACTACTTTATTCGCGGCCAGCTTTGGGTGAATTCACTAACGATCCCATTTGCGACCTTGTCGTATTCGCGACTAAGTATTTCCCAAGATAAAGGTGCGAGTTTATCAGCTATTTCAGGCTGACCAAGAACCGCAAAGCACGCAGCCAATTGTAGTTTTATAGAGGTAATCTGATCAATATTCCTGCTGTAGAACTCGTCTGATAGCACATAAGCGTCACTCTCTTCAGTAATATATTCAAGAATCTCTGATTCGCCTATATTAAACAAATATCTTTCAAGTTGGCCTATGTCACATAATTTTTTAGAAGTATTCAAACTTCACTCCTTTTGAAATTTTTAAACGCGTCTTGTTGGCGGCTTAAGGTTAGTGAAGATGATGACATACATATTCAGACACTTCCTTATAAATCTACATTTGTAACAGAACCTTCCACTTGAACAATAACCATTTCTCGCTCATTGGCTGTATCAGAATATTAAAGTCTATAATCACCACTGCTCTACTTACGTGAGTACTATCGTGGCGGCAATAGGTAATCTGAATAATGAGTACGTCAAAATTTCTTTTAAAATTGGGTGGTCTTAAGAATGTAGCAGGATTTTGTTTGACTATATTTGTCTCAAAAGTCATCCATAGTGTGCTTTTCTATGACAATTCGGACAAAGTGCGATGGCGTTGGAAACAGTATCAGTACCGCCCTTAGACAACGGCTTTTTATGGTGAACTTCGAGAAACGGCTCGCTACTTGATTTTTTAAAGAAAGGGGCAGGTCTTTTGCAACTTTCACAAATACCACCAGCTCTCAACAGCACTTCTGCTACAACGTCTGGGTTGCGAATAAATACAGCCGTTAATACCATCGCTACACGTGGTTTCTGCGAAGCTTTTTTAAGTCGCTTCCTTCGCTGCTCTTGTGAGTCATTCTTGGAGTTAATTACTTTTTTTTGAAATTGTTTGTCTAGTTCTGAATGACTACATATCACCGTAAATCCAAGTCGTTCAAAGACCGGCCGAACTCTTTGGTATACCCCACCAGAACTCTTCTTTTTTAGGTGAAACCCAAACTGCTCCTTAAACGCAGCCCAGAGAATTGGTTTAGCATCGTACTGCTTCCCTTTGTACAAAACGAAATACTTTGTAGCACGAGAGAATCCAGATTTCTCGAGGAACTTGTCTCTACCTAACGAATTGAACTTACCTATCGCGCGTATAACTGCTTGTTTATCGTTTACGTCTTCGAAATTCAATTGTTTGTCCACTGCTGTTTCCTTCGATTCAAGTCTAATAACTTTTCAAAATAGCCGTCCATCAGGTTCAAGTCCACTTTATCAGCGTACTGATGAAGAGATACTGTCACCAAGATTCCATGTTCAAAAAATGGCCGCCGAAAATTGGCGACCATTTCACTTTTTAGCCTTAGACGGTGTCACACTAGCAGTGAATCAGTCTTGACGTTCTTGAGTTATATGAGCCATCAATTTTTGTGAAATTTCATCTAACGTTTTATCAAGCGCGCTATCCCAAGGATGTCCATTTCGATTACTACTCTGCATAACGAAGCTTTTATCTCCAATTTTCGCCTCTGCTGTGCTTTCACAGTCAGGAATAAAGTGGCCACCACAACGAACTGAAAGAATTTTTAAATCAATCACTTTATCAAATCTACCAATTTGGTTAGTAATTGCAGCCTGATGAGTTCTCGCTATCAACCTTTCGTTTAGTTCGTAGTAACTCCCCTTAATCGTCGTAATACCATCAGTGAGAACCGTTCTAACATCACCAGGACTTTGAGTATTGCGGATTTCTAATAGGGGATCTCCGCTTATTTCAGGCGCTGCAAATTGTCTATAGTGTGTTGTACAGCCACCTAGAGCCGAGATAAGAACCAAAGATATTATTTTTTTCATTGCTGTCCTCTAGCAAACTTCTTCTGCGGGGGTTATTAATTAACCATGACGTTCCCCGTGCCAAGCATTGCTTGAACGCCATGATTCAGTGGTCTAACTAATAAGAGGGAGAGTCGATAAATTTCAAGACAGAAAGCGTACTTAGAGTTGATTTAAAGGAGGCATTTATCAAATTACAAACTCTAACTTACCGAAACGCGCTGATTTAATCGTACTGAACTTCTTAGAATCCTATCGGCGCACCAAATATAGAATTACGATTGAAAACAAATATTAATCCTCTTAAATCATCTAGCACGTGCAAAATATCTGATATCAGACAAATAGTGCACAATGGTTCCAAGAGCGAGCCAAATAACAGCATTTACTAGGCAAGCAGCAAACCACATGTGCCCAAAAGGAGTTGCTTCATAGAAGAAATATTGAATAATTCCGAAAGCAATTGAGCAAAATGAAAATAGAAAAAGAACCCAGCTTACAAAAGGTATCCGTGGATTTTCCACTGTAGAAGCTTCTCCACTATCCGAGACAGCTATATTATCAGGAGTTTGCGCAATAGCTTGATTTTGAAGAGATTCGTTTAACTCATATTGTTTCAAGACGTATGGTCGGAAGCTTAATCCCAATGGCTCACCAAGAAGTGAAGAAGTTTTGAACATATTACCTTCACGTATATATTCAATTTCGCAAGACGACTTTCCAGAGCTTTCTGCTACGCTCATTTCATGTCGAAGGGATTCTTTATCAACTAAGGCTTTGCCATCAAGGTTTACTAAAACGTCTCCAGGCTTGAGCCCAAGTCCGTAAGCTTGTGACCCATTATCGACTTTAGTTACTTTTAGTCCTTTCATTTCAAAATCCTTTTTGACTCTTTGCTTTAAAATCAAGCCTTTAACGGCTCATATAACCATTTCTCTTATGTCGATAAAGCTAACACAAAAATGTATGCGATATCAAAATGAAAAGTTACACTTTGTCTCAAAAATGCACTGTTCTCAAAGACTAAGCGAACGCTCAGTCTTATATACGCTCTAGTTTGAATAGCCTCAATCGCACGGAAGAATGGTAACCGAAGGCCTGAGACCTATACATCAACGAAGACATAAACATCGTTCACAATCAATAGGGTGATGTATCATTATTCCCTTTTCGATGTCATCTAACTATAAGGATTCTATGGGAGAGGATTTTTTTTAATAAACCGTACCCACTGACAAAAGCAGCTTATACCTAGGACTTTTGGATTAATATGAACCATGAGCTTGAAGTGGAGCACTAGTCGCTATATTAATACCTAACGACCTATGTGCCTACACAGCCTTTCTATAAGCTTTAAACAATGTCTTTTTTTAGGGCAAATTGGGGCAATGTAGGGGAATAAACTGTTATATCTATTAGGTAAGACAGTTTGAGTAAACTGCCCCACCCTTCGATAGCTCTTTAGCTTTGATTCAATCTCACTAATTCTGGGGGTCTTGGAACCGATTTAACCGCGTTATCAAGCGTTTTATCGACGTCCCCTATATCAGTCGAGAACTGCGCCCGTGACTTAAGATGACTTGCCGCAGCGTTAAGGCTTTGTAATTGTTTATATCTCCATTTGTGGCGAATGCTAACTGTATTGCCCATATTGAAAAAACCAAGGTTTGAGCACCCTTTTACAATTGGTTTATCGAGTTCTTTGCAAAGATAGTCCGCAATACCTAAATCAATATCTGTGATACGCTCTGACGTATATGACGGGCCATACTCATTAATTCTATTAACTCGTTTTCTTATCTGCGCAATCATTGCATTGTTTACGTGCTCATTAGCAATCATTTCTTTAAACGACTGTCTGATTCGCCTTCTGACTTTGAGGTCAAAACCATCAGAATTATAAATAATCGCATGTATATGTAATTGGGGCTTTGTTGATGTCAACTTGTCTTTTAAAGACCGTCTGGGCGTACTTATTTCAAGAACGACCATCCCTCTAGCCTCGCCCCCTAACGCGCGCTTGAACGCCCTTTTTATACGCCCCTTGAGCCAATTAAATTCGTGCTTATCTAGCTGTGCTTTTTGGCAAACGTCTTTTCTCAATTGCATGCATATATGAGCTACTTCACCACCGTGCTCATTTTTAATGTCTAGCAACTCTTCCATACCAAATGTAGTCGCTGGACAATGTTTGTAAGGAAGGGGGTTACTGCCTATTATACTCGGAATTTCAATTTCTGAGACTTTTGTCATACTTTCTCTTCTCCCTGAGGCGATATCACCCATTAGGCTTAAAAGAGTCTTTTGTCTGTGGTCTATATCCTTATTAGAAATACTATGTTTTCTAAATATACTTACCTCTGACTTATATAAATGTCCATATACTGATCGGTTGTTGTTACCGTTAAGTTCATATAGGTGCGAAGAGTAGGCGCCATCTATGTTATCGCGGTTTTTTAAAACTCTTTCTGCACTTGGTATGTGCTCATATCCCTCGTATAAGTTTGAATTTTGAGCGCTTGCATTCGTGTTAGTTTGTGCCATATTAATTTCTCCCCTCTAACCATTTGTATATCTCTGATAAACGATAAGCTACGCACCTAGCACTCACTTGTATTGCGCTAGGAAAATCATTGGATGATTCAAGCCTATAAAGTGTTGACTTGCTTAAGCCGGTGAGTTTCAAAACCTCACTCCGTCTAAGTAAACCTCTACACTCCAAGTTAAGCGATGTGTTTTGTTTCATAAAATTCCTTGTTGATTCCATGTCGAGAAGAATCATAAGGGACTAAGAGGGGTCATAATGATTTTCGAAAAATCATCGAAGAATGGCACTCGCCCAAAAATGGATTAAAACTTTTCAAACGCTATAAAGGAAAACTGCTCAGCAGTTATTCAATTTGATGGGATTCAGTTTATGTACATATGCGGTCTCAATAATATTTGACAATGTCAGCAAGCTTAAGACGGACTATCAAACACTATGACCGTGCCTGAAAAGCTGAAAAGTGTTGCTTAGCTTTTCTTCAACACTTAGCCATGAGGTCAGGCTTAGGAATTAGAAATTTCGGAAATTTTGACTTCGACTTTCGACAGAAATATATTTAAAACATCTTTTCCTTTTCTTACTGTCTACGATACTTGAATATTTATCCGCCGACATGTTCAAATCTAGCTCCTCTCTTGCTGAAATTACTACCTTGGGTAATTTTGAAGCTAAATGAAAAAAATGCTCCATACACAGTTTCGGAAAGCTCAAGTGCTCGATAGTTTGTTCTTCCATAAGCGGTCTAATTTCTCATTGAACCTACTAAGTTGCTCGAATTCCGCTTAGAAAGATTCACTGACATTACTCCTTGCTTCTCCGCAGAATAAAATTCAAAACTTTTATGGCATACGTCTCTTGATAAGCTTTCCATAAATCGCGCTTAACAAAACGCGAATCTTCAAAGTACACAATATTTTCGTCGCTTTTCGAAACTTCATAAACAGAAGTAATCGTAGCCCACATTTCGTTCTCAGCTGTCTGGTCTTTTCCTATTTTGAGAGGCAATTCACCATGCTCTCTCACGTATAGTAATACAGCATAAGGCACAGGGTGAGCCTGTTTACCATCTAATAACTCATGTAGGTCAGACTCTAAACTTGACCGCAGCCGGATATATGGTGCTATTTTGCTTTTGATAAGGTTCTGATACTCAAGGCCATCTACCCTTATATCTTTCTTGTTGATAGTATGGGGCTTGTCAAATTTGATAAAAACTTCCAAACCTTGACTGCCACCCAAGTGATGTGTGCTAAGTTCAATTGCCCCTCCACATCGGTCGAGCTCATCTACAATGCTTGAGCTTAGCCTCAAGGGGTTACTTTTATAATATGTACTTTTCTTTCTTTCTTCCGTGCTGAAACAATCCAAAAGACCTGTTTTTCTGTTCAACTCGCCTAGGTCAATCTCCCCAATAATTTCAAAATATCTATTGATATAATCAACTACATCGTCAAACGAATGCACCTCCTCGGTGCTCCTATCAGCTTCACCACAAATTGATATAAAGGTTTTGTAATCCAGTGCTTCATTTGGATAAAAGCGATAAATATCTGCAAAGTAGAACGATGGTTCATTTAGAAGGCGCTCTCTCACTTTCGGCACTAATTGAGATAGCTTGAAATCCTTAGGTATAGTCATAACTTTGGACTTAATTTAAAAATCCGCAATGCTAATCCGAGCCTAGCAGTAATTCAACGTGTAAAAACGGCTTTAAATCCAAAACATCCAACAAAAATATGCCGATTTACTTGCCCTTATCTCCTAGACTGTAAAACACACAACCACCGTTGTTGTTTTTTACAGCATGAATGGAGAGCTAAGTTGAACGAAAAATACATCGCCTACCTGAGGGTAAGTACGAAGGAGCAAGGTCGCTCAGGCTTAGGTTTAGAAGCACAAAAAAGAGATATCAACCTTTTCATCTCAAACTACGCCTCAGAGGGCGATCTGTTAGAAACTTACACAGAGATAGTCAGCGGTAGTAATTCATCGCGACAGGCGCTTACAGAAGCCATAACAAGGGCTAAAAAACTCAATGCAACATTAATCGTTTCAAAGCTTGATAGATTGAGTAGGAAAGTGTCATTTGTAGCGGCTTTAATGGAAGACAAAACTTTAAAGCTTAAGGTTGCCTCGATGCCAAACGCAGATAAATTCCAGCTACACATCTATGCCGCACTGGCAGAGCAAGAGCGAGACTTTATTAGTATGAGAACCAAAGCAGCTCTCCGAGAGAAAAAAGAGCAAGGCGCAATACTCGGAGGGTTACGGGATAAGACTAATGCTCGGAATAGAAAAAAGACAGAAGAAGCTAATAAAAGAGCGATAAGACTATCGCCTTTGCTAGGCCCAATGATTGAAGCGCGGCTTAGCTACAGAGAAATGGCGAAAAGACTAAATCAAATAGGATTAAAGACTGAGCAAGATAAACAGTACTCAGCCCAGACGGTAAGAAACTATGTCAAGCGCTGTCAAAGCCTGACTGAAATGAAACCATCCGGCTCAAAACAGAATTAGTGAACAAACTAAGGTCAAGTATTGCGCAAGACTTACATTGGCAGAAACTAATGTATCACGTTTAAAAAAAGCTTGAGCCTGTAACAGATTCTGTGTAACTGCCATTAGTTGTACTAGCTCAGACTTGATCTGACAGTTACCCGTTTTTTCAGGTGTCGCTGTCAGTTTAGATTTGAGCTAGATTCTTCTCAGCCCAAGTCCGTTTCCC
>NZ_JAKREZ010000055.1:0-16818 GCF_022348345.1 Alteromonas sp. CNT1-28
CCAATACCCTTATCCCCAGTCTGTAGAAGATGAGATTGTCCGCTCAATGGGGGGGAAGGTATACGGCCCCTATACTGGAAGATACTTCAAGACAGATAGTGAAACAGATATCGAACATATTGTCAGTGTTTCTGAAGGGCATGATTCAGGCCTTTGTAAAGCTTCGCCAGAAGTGAGGATTGCTTTTGCTACAGATCCTCTAAATCTAACTCTAGCAGCGCCTAACGTGAATCGATGTGGTGCTGGTGGTAAATGTGGCTACGACGGCGGTGAATGGCTACCGGAAAGAAATAAGTGTTGGTTTAGTCACAGCGTTGTTGCTGTAAGAAAAAAGTATGGCTTAACGATTGATAGAGCAGAGGCAACTAGCCTTGAAGAGGTTATGAGTAATTGCTCAAGTTTTGAAATGGTCTATGAGGACACACACGCTGAGCAAATGGATTTTGCTGCTAGTGGCGCCAGTAACCCCTTAGAGCGGTATGACACGAACAACAACGGCAAGATTACCTGTGCTGAAGCCCGAAGCCATGGCATTACCCCTGTCAAAAGAAGCCACCCAGCTTATGAGTTTATGTTTGACAGGGATGGTGACGGCATTGTTTGTGAGTAAAAAGATTAATTTATGTGTGAAGTTAGTTAGTTCGAGTACAAATTTTAAAACGGCTAGAAAGGAGTCTGCTGGTGGATAAATCACTTGCTAAAGGATTAGTGAACCGGATCATGCGCAAACTGCATCATCAGTTTAGTGAGCCGGATTTTGTGGTTCATGGTAGCCATCGCAAACAATGCAAGGCAGTACTTGCTAGGTGTAAGGAACGTTCATCAGCCACACTGATTTCACAGCGCTTTAAAGATACAAAGAATTGGGAAGTTATATGGGGTGAATGGGTTTTGTTTTCTAGCAAGGCATCACTTAATGCGCCTCGCATGCCCATTGAAAGTTACGACAAAATTGCCTTTGATTTAACGTTTACTAATCCTAAAACGTCGATGGGCGCTGGCGTCTTCTTTGTAGAGCTTTCAAAACATTCGCTTGTAAGGCTCATTATGCGGTGCGGTCACGAGGTGAAAACGCCATCGGACCTTTGGAAATTTCTGCAGAGAATGACTCGCCCACTATTATTTGCTGCGCTTGAATTGTCTCGTAATAACAATGGGGCAAACGGTGAGGGGTACACACTTGATGAATACAAAGCGATTGCTAACGGTTTATCTTCTCAAACACAGCAATACGTTATTATCGATGGCTTTTATATACCCTTAAGCTACACAATTAAGCCGAATAAATTCGATGGGGTTTCTCGAGTAGTAACAGTGAAAACGTTCATGCCGGATGATTACGAAAGCAGTAAACGGGCATTGGAAAACGAAAAGCCCTTAACACCTGGGCGTGATTTTTTCGATTACACTGATGTATTTCCATTTTTGAAAAATAACATCGGGAGTTAGCTCCATCTGTTCAAAAAAAGAGCGGCATAACGCGCATAGTATCGTATAATAAGATTGAACGTTGAGAAGCGTCCGGCTATTTAAAATCGCAGTGAAAAAAATTAAATAAAAATGAAATAAGGGCACTTCATAGCCCTCGCATCAAGCGCTAACAGACAAACGGCCTTTTAATATGTTAGATACTACGTTTAATTTTATTAACATGATGCATACAACCCAACCAGCACTCTGCTATTTGGCCATAATGTTCCTGTTCTTTGACAGGGGATGTAAAACCATGGAGGTTTATTGGCAAACTAGGAAATAACCGCTGGTCATTGTTAGCTAAAAATTCCAAGCCCTCTTCATGAGGGCTTTTTTGTTCCTGTGACCCATCCTAAGTAACTTATAGAGGCTATTTACAGTGTCTAAATCACCAACTTTAATTGAGGGCCAGAGTTAATATTGCCCTGACATTTATGGGTGAAAGTTAGACCTGCTCTCTATTGCCCGGTACGTTAGAGTACAAGAGGTAAAATCTTCGAAAGTGATTTGAAAATTTGGAACGGTCTGGATATGGCGTCAATTTGCTACGCTTACTTGTACTAACTCCCCTAATGTAAATATGTAGACCTAGAAGCTATGCACTTTGCAAAATCCTTATCTATATAAAAAGAGTAAATATGAGTCCACGTGATGCTCTAAACCTCTAGTTTCATAAGCCATTATTACTACTAGTCATCGCAAGCCTGTAGCGTTAGATATTCTTGAAATCCGAATACGGATTCAACTCACTGCTGGTGTCTCATTTCTTTTTATCGCGCCTAGTGAAATAGTTCTTGTTTTTTTGCGAATATCATGCACTTAATTATCAACTTCGACATTGGAAGTCTATATCTCAAAAAAGGAATTTTATGAACCACTCTTATTTCTCTGGTTTTAAAAACCTGCCTAACATAAAGCTTTTTATTATCATTTTCACATTTATGGCCTTCTCTTCCGAGAGTAGCCAAGTCTCTAGTAAATCGTCTGCTAAAGGTGAAGTTAGTGCAAGCGTAAGTGTCATCGATCCTGGAGGACCTGGGTTTGAAGATAGTATTGAAAATTATATTCCGCCCAAAACCTTCACGTATAATTTTAATGAGTTAAATAACGTTACAACCGATGTTCCCACACTGACAACTGAGCTAATGGGGGACCATATAGATCCCTATACTGGTACAGTTTCGTGGCAACATACAGATGTTTCCATACCCGGTAATTTCGACATAGATGTATCTTTAACTAGAACTTTGCACGACACAGGAAATTGGTTTGGCGCTACTAGAGAACTTGGCAATTGGAGCTTAGCCATTCCCCATGTTAGGACATCATACGTAACTGAGTTAGACGGAACTCTTACGTCAGCGAAGTTTGGAATTCAACCTGCATGGTATCGTAACGAGGCTTGCTCAGGAGGTCTCAATGCAAATCCCGACTTCCACAAGTTAATAAGAGAAGGAACGGTTAGATATAACTTCGAACTTAAGAAAGAAGATTATTGGCAAGGTGACACAATTAGTATTCCTGGGGTTGGCAGTCAAAAAATCTTACAGGATGGAACGGTTAAAAAAACAACTTCACTTTGGAAAATTGAATGCGTCGATGTAAATGGAGTAGATGGTTTTAGAGTTACACTTCCTGATGGAAAAGCTTATACATTCGGTAACCTTAAAAAATTAAAATCGTTTAAAGATGTTTTTCTTGTATCTATTCCAGCTTGTATTCCTCAATGTACGGTTCCTCCTATTAGCGGAGAAAGTCTACCTAACGAAAAAACCCGCATGCAGCTTGTGCATGCTTTTATGCAGGTTACTGAAATCAGAGATAGATTTGGCAACTGGGTAAAATACAGTTACGACACTAATGGTAACCTCGATAAAATCACATCATCGGACGCACGCACGATAGACGTCAGTTTTACCTCAGGAGCCGATGCACGTGTTCAGTCTGTAGTAGCCAATGGCAGGCAGTGGACCTATTCGTATGACGCCCCTACAGCAACTAATAATAGCAGTGTCTATAGGTTGAAAACAGTGACTCGCCCTGACGCCCGCAAGTGGCAGTTCGCATATCCAGATTCGAGTGCGAAATTCTGGAGACAAGACAGAATTGCCGAGAATACGCAAATTGATGGCACTTTTGCCACAATGTGTTCGGCCGCTCTTAATGGCGACTTTATTACGATAACTCATCCAGGTGGAGCAGTTGGTAGTTTCGCATTAAAGGAGCGATGTGTAGGCCAAGCTGCTGTACCGAAGCTTCCTGAACATAACCACTTTGGACAAGGTGGTCCATATCAAAGTTATGAGCTGCAAATTTTTAGTCAACAATTTGTTCTTAGCAAAAAGACACTAAATCTCGGCGGAGGTACTATTTATCCTTGGTCCTATAATTATAGCGATATCAACGGATACTTTTATGGGGATACTAAACCAAACAATGCTACGTTAGAAATAGACGGCATGCCAACATATGCTGATGTGAGTTTTATCGAAGAAGATATTGCAGATGTTAACGCTACGTTGGTCTCCAATCCTGATGGAAGTCACAACTTGGCCGTTAGTGATCGGCGGTATGGATATCTCAACGGACAGCAATTATATAGTGCGACATACGATAGTAACTTTAATTTAGTGAGTTATTCTAAGTCATTATTTGCAGTTAGCCCAATCGATTACGGAAATACTAAAGAGTGGGTAAGTGCTATTCCAGAGTACATGACAAATCCTGTACCCCCACAATTTTCTGGGCAATATGCTTATGATAAGGCAATTTCTTCTAGTAAGCATATTCGATTAGTAGAGAAACATATTTCTTTACAAGACGAGGGCATCAGCACCGACTATAAAGAAATTTTCAGTAATTTTAATACTTACGAAAAGCCTCAATTGATTGAGCAGGACGGTCCGAGTGGTAATCGGCGAATTAAACAAGGGTTTGCGCACAACACTGCTACTTGGGTTCTCAATAAACCCACTACTGTAGATGTAAGTATAAATAACGAATCTTATAAGAGGTTATCAGAGTTAACTTATTATAGCGCGACCTCTTCTAACACTTCCTATCGGTTTCAAGTAAAAGACGAAAAGTACTTTGGAACAACACGTAAGACTTATTCTGGCTACCACAGCGCAACCGGGTCAAAAGGTCAGTTGCAGCATGTTGATTTGCACTTGAACACCTCTGGAGCCAAGCGACGAATAACCTTTGAAAATTACAAACGTGGCATTGCACAAACTGTTAGGGTCCCCAATCGTTATACAACCGGTACAATGTCAATGACGAAAGTGGTAGACAATAACGGCTGGGTTATAACGTCTACAGATTTCAATGGTACTTCTAATCGTTATAGGTACGACAAAGTTGGCTTAATTGCGGCAATGGACTTAGAAAGTGATACGTCTGTTAGTGATGGAAATTGGCGTGATCAGTTATTCAGCTATTCTTATCTAAGTAGTGGAGGTCTGGTTAGAACAACTCGACATTGTACCTTAAATGCTGCGATGGATGCTTGTAGTGGGAGTACTTCAATTACGACTACAGAAACGTTTGATGCACTCTATCGGCTGACGAAAAGAAGAATTAATGGAAGTGCAGAAGATCGATATCAACTATTTGATTACAATGCCAACAACCAGGTAACTTTTGAATCATTCAAAAGTGGAAGTAGCAGTGAGTCTCGTGGTACGACAAAGACTTATGATGCCATTCGCCGTTTGAGTACGGAATCAGTATCAGGGTTGGGCACTACTCAATACAACTATCTTGCAGACAACTCTCTAGAGGTTGTTGACGCCAATGGCAATTCTACAAAAATTTCGTATCGCTCTTTTGCGGCACCGAGTTATCAAACAACTACGATGATAGAGTCTCCAGAAAGAGTCACTACCGATATTACTTATGATACCTTTGCCAATGTAAAAAGTATTACGCAAAGTGGTGGCAGTCTGTCACAGACTGAAAACCGTTTTTATGATAGCAACAATAATCTTTGCTTAGTCTCGCGGAAAGATATTGGTAATGTTCGAAGCAGCTTCAATCTTTTGGGAGAACTTCAGTGGCAAGCTCATGGTACTGTGAGCAGCTGCTCGAGCTCAAAGCCGAGTTACGCAGTTGACTTTAGTTATGACAACTTGGGGGATTTACGCTATGTAAACTACCCCGATAGCTCTCCCGACATTGACTACACACTTGATAACGTAGGTAATATTAAAACTCTGAAAGCGGGCAGTGTAATTAGCAGTTACACTTACAACAATCAAAACTTAGTCGAAAGCGAGTCTGTTGTAATACCTGGACGCAGCGGAGCACTGAAAGTAGATTATCACTACAATAGTAATTTACATTTACGCGGTATCACCTACCCGGGAGGAAATCGAGTTGTCAACTTAACTCCAAATGCGTTTGGAGAGCCCACAAACATTAACCGTTCGGGAAGAACTTTTGCTAGCAATATAGACTTTTATCCTCATGGAGTCATAAAACAGTTTACCTACGGCAATAGCGTTACACACAACACCACGCTATTTGGTCAGAGTAATCTGCCATCTCGTATGGCAGATATGAAGGGTACAACTCGTTTAGCATGGTTCGATTATACCTACGACAACAATGCAAACATAAAAAGTATTCTAGACGGCACTGACAGTGGTTATAACCTCACTAATTTAACATATGATGGGTTAGATCGCCTTAAGTCAACCACCGGAGGCTCAAAAGCAGGTAGCACCTCTATAAGTTATGATGGATTAGGTAATATCACGCGTTTGGACACCCTTAATAGGTCATTAATCTATTCAATTGATTCAAACCAAAATCGACTTAAAAGTGTCAGTTCTTCTGGAAGCAAAGCAAAAGCCTATGGTTACTTTAACTACGATACTCGTGGCAATATTATTCATAACAGTCACTTTAGTATGAGTTACAACTTGGCGAATCAGATGACTGCGGCGAACGGATTTTCATTTACCTATGATGGATTCAACCGCCGAGTAAAGTCTGCGAAGAGCGGGAGCACGGCATATTATCATTACAGTCAAGATGGAAAGCTTCTCTTTAGCGAGAGTAATGGCGTTTGGAAAAACTACATTTATATTGGAAGTCGTCTCATAGCAAAAGATTCTAGTTCATCAACAAGTTTTATTCATACTGATATTCTAGGCAGCACTACGGCGCAATCTAACAGTAGTGGAACACTTATTAACAACAGTCGACGACACTATAAGCCATTTGGAGATACTTATGAGACTGCTAGTAATGAAATAGGCTATGCGGGACACAAGTTCGATAGTGAATTGGGCTTAAGCTATATGCAGGCACGATACTATGATCCAGTCATAGGTCGATTTTATTCGAATGATCCGGTAGGTTTCAAAAATGTGTATAATTTTAATAGGTATGCTTATGCCAACAATAACCCCTATAAGTACGTAGACCCTGATGGGCAGGACGCAAGCTTAGCTGCCAAAGATCCACTATTTACAGACCCCTCGGACGTTCAACCCATCCCCCAAGAAGTAAGCGTTCAACAGTTGGCGATCAATAATGCGATCGGTCTAGTAGCATCTATGGCAGGTGGTACACGAATTTCAGGTATGAAATTGAAGACTCCTGGCATACAAATATCGCCGGGAATCGTTCAGTCAAGAATTAACGTTTCTAACAAAGGTTTCGTACATACAATGCAAAATCATTTGAATCCATCCAAAAGTATGAGTAAAAGTCAGTTTACAATTAGTGCCGGTGAGTTAAAAAATACTTTACAAAGTGCAGATGTAGTTAAGTCGCCAGTTCGCCAACTTGAATCTGGCAACTTTGCACGAACAATTACCTCTGACAAAGTGGTAGGAAACGTTGCGGGTAAATTTGGTGGCTCATCAACCAAGACTTTTACTGTAATAACGGATAAAAAAGGGAACTTAGAAACTGCGTTCCCAGGAACATTGGATCAATAAATGAATCGCGTATCCCAATCAACAGCAGAAATACATGCACTGAATGAAAAATTTTGGAATCATCAGCTAATTAATGGTGATTTTTACGAGCAGTTGAAACAGTTTGATTTCGATGTGTGCAATTGTGTTTTAGTAAAAGTTTTTCCTGATAGTGCAAATACTTATTGTGGGGTGTTAGTTAGCCAAGATGGTAACGTATACGAATTTGACCTTGACCTTGAAGATTCAAATTACTCAAGCATAACAAATATCAGTGATTTTTTTATGGCTGAGTATAAAAATGAAAAAAAAACTAAGCCCTGGTCTCCAACCGTAGTCGCATTTGAGTTATTTCAAAATCAAAAAAAGGTTTAAATTCTGCGTTATCAACAGAGGGTGATATAGAAAGCTTTTAACTTTTGCCATCCTACGTCAATCGCCTCGCGACAATCGCGGGGCTTTTTTTTGAGCAGAAGCCGTGCAGACTTCACTGTCCCAGCTATACTACTAAGGTACTGTAACAAATATGATTTATTAATTATGTTCTATGGTTAGTAGTGTCGTTGTATGTATATGCAGGCACGATACTATGATCCAGTCATAGGTCGTTTTTACTCGAATGATCCAATTGGATTCCGCGATGTACATAGTTTTAATCGATATGCGTATGCGAATAATAATCCCTACAAATATACCGATCCTACAGGGATGGCTTCATGCAGTAGATCTGGCGGTTGTTCGCCATCGACAAATCCACGCAACACTACCGGAACTAATTTAGGACCAATAATTCGCGCGAATATGCCGTCTGCTTCGGCTGTTGCAGAAACTGCAATTGATTTCACACCTGTAGTTGGAGATGTAAAAGGGTTTGCTGATTTTGCGGCAGAACCATCGCTAACAAATGGGGTTGCCGCTGTAGCTGGTATTGTCCCTGTAGTAGGAGACGCAGCGGCTAAGGCTATCAAAGCATTTAGTAAAGAGAAGCAAGCGCTAGTCGATATGGCGAAAATGGATAAAAAAAGGCGGAGGTGTCACACAAGGTGATATGGATGCATATTCTGAATTAAATGCAGAGTTGCCAGATCCCTTTCCTGCCAATAAAGTAAGAGGACTTGAAAGTCATCCTAATAGACCACACGGACAAGAGCCTCATGGGCATGTTGGCCCGGTTAATCATATTCCTGAGAAGAAAGAAAATGAGTAGAGAATCAAATTATCCGAAGCTTCGAAGCTTTTGGTTTCAAGCTAGTAAAATCTTGAATATCGAGATCATTAATGATTTTTCTATAAAGCTAGAGTCTGGTGAAAGAATTCAAAGCATATTGTTAGTAAAAGGATATGGAAGCCGTGAAGGGATGTTGATATTACCAGAAGGTCTCCAGAGTCAAGCTCAGCGTGATGAATTGCTCAACAAAGGGTTTGGTTATACTAGGATGTATGAGCCTTTAGAATCAGAAGAATTTGATATTGGTGATTTTGAAGAAATTTTAGAGGACTGGGGTAAAACCATTTAGGATCTTTTTTGAATCCAAAGCCCCGCCCTTCGATGGTGGGGCTTTTTTGTTGCCTTGGAATGCTGGTGAGGGTTGTTACCAGTGCTGGCTGACGTGACTTACCCGCTTTGTAGTCAACTAACATTGCACCGCACTCGCCGAGATCTTTGCTTCACCGATCTAAAGGAAATAATATTTAAATGCTTCAGATACGGACGAATCTTTCCAATGTAAATATGCTGGGAAAACTAGAACTAATGGATAATTAACATGACTCTTCCTAATGACAACCCAACACTATTTTGCAAAGCTTTTATCCAACGAGAACTTGACAGTTACAAAAGCGATAGCCCTATTTGGATGACTTATTGGCCCGTAATGGAAAGAATGATAGCGCGAGCAGATGAACTAAAGCTTCCGTTTAAAGAGCTGGTTGATGCTTTTGGCTATTCAGATAAATTTGAAGGATACCCGCCTCACAACTCGTTTATATGGCTGACACTGGAACACATTTGGTGCAGCTTCGACTACCGTAAAGAAGATGTAGTTAACGCCAGAGACGACCTAAAAGAGTTACGAGCACTAAAAGAAGATATAGTTGAATTAGCATCAAAGCTATCTGCTAAGTTACAGCGCCAATCTGAGTTATATGAAGTTTCAGGGTTTTCAAAACCTGATTATCAATTCATAGACGATTTAATCGAACAGGCTAGTGCAGATAACTATTTGTACAAGTGGCATGTTTCTGAAAAGTTGAAATCTTTGACATTTCAATATGACCTGAAATATTGGCCTAGTATAGCGGACTTGGTATCTGCTATTGCAGACTTTGAAGACGCGCAACCAAATCCAACACATATACAATACCCAGAGTATGTGATTAATGGCCGAGAATCAGATATAAAAGATTTTGTTCTGTCATTTGATGGACGTTTTGATGAGCCAAATGATTTAAAAACAGGCTTTCGTTTTAGCAATAACGCTGTCGCAGACATTATAAATGTTGTTCTAGATTTACCTGTCGATAAATTGGCGACTGGTGATGCTGTTAGAACAGTTCGTAAGCGCTTCAAGCAAAGTTGAGGTATGTTAGACAGTTAGTTCAAGAATAAGAACCAGCCAAAGCTAATAGGGAGATTGTGTGGACTTTAACGAGGCGAAATCAATATTGAATGGTCTTCTAGAAGACAACCCAATCATCGCCATTAGAGAAGCAAAAAAACTCAGTGGTGATCCTAGCTTCCTGTTGCTTAAAGGGGCCATTCTAATTGATGCTGGCGCTGCCACAAAAAGCCACGAAGACGTCAAAGAAGGGGTAGAAGTAATGGGATTTGTTTCTTCTCTTTTACCCGATGATCAATCCATTTTGTACAATCTTGCGAATGGATATCATGCGCTAGCAACTACTTTAGTGTTGAAATGTCCTGAGTGGTATCAGGTGACTTACGAGTATAGATTGAAAGCAAGACAACTCTTTTACGGAGTTGGATGCTATGACAAAACGAGCAAGGAAATAAAAACTCAGTCGTTTACGAATTTAGGTAATTTGCTTTGGTCTTCATACCGGTGGGTTGAAGCCTATGATGCATATAAGCAAGCCATGTTGGTAGATCCCGGAAATGGAACAGCGAGCGCTGGAGCACTAAAAATATTGCGTTACGCCTATTCGAACAACATGGGCAATGAAGATTTGTTAGTTTCGGAAATTGAAAGTCTAGCGACGCATGTTAGAGCCAACATCGAAAGCATTGCTAAATACAGTGGAAGAGCGGCGGTACAAGGCATATTGGAAGCAATTAAGGATATCCCAAATGGCGATTGTACATCATCTCCAAAGCCAAAAGACGCCTATGAAAATTTTGTGTTAAGGCACTCGCTTACCTTGTCCCCAACTATACAGAGATATGCGCATGAGAAGGAAAGATGGGATGAGCTAAATATCTATTCGGTAATACTACCGAGAGGAAGTGAATACCAAGTTCCAGAGGTTTTCGCGATGTTCAATGTAATGAAAGCCGATTATATTCTTGCCCGTAAATTGCTCTTTGACGGGGTTGAAGATAAACAAACTGAAACAGGCTCATATGCCGATACTCTGGATTACGCTAATTACGGGGTCAGATCTTCATTGTTAACATTGGCACAGCGGGCTTCACTTGATTTGTTAGACAAAATTGCAGTCGCCTCTCTCTCTTTTTTTAATATTGAGAACGCACGAAGAGCTTCTTTTAAAACGGCTTGGTACAAGTCAAGTAAATCCAATAGGAACACCTATCGGCCTGAGGTGGAAGAAGAAATAGTGAAAGGTAATACGGCTTTACTTGCCATTACTGAAATTGCAAATGACTTATCGGAAAGTACCGGATTTTTGAAATCCAAGCAAGATGTTCGAAATTCCTCAACTCATCGATTCACGGTACTTCATGACTTTGGTGTGGCAAGGACTGAACCATCTGGTTGTATTGAGCATATGGATGAGCGCAAGTTCATTTCAGAAGCTATTGAGACGTTAAAATTAGCCAGAAGTGCATTGATTTACTTCGTTCAGATGATTGATATTCATTCTGAAAGATTTCAGGAGGAGAATGAAGGGCTTATCTGTACACTTGATGTTCCTTCTCATGAATACATACGGCATGGTAAACGCGAAAAATAACTACAAAACGATAAACCTATTTTGAGCAGTTATTCAGATTTTTGTCTGGCATATGATAAATCAAACTAAGTCATAAATTATGGGGGATAAAATGAATCACTATGAAAGCAAGTGCTTTCTTTGTATCCGTAATTCAACGAAAAATCAGAAACAGTTAATTATGGCGGCACGAATTCAACAGTCGAGTTTCAAGCCAAAATTTTCGTCAGTAGAATCGTTCTTATCGCCAAACATTAATTCTGTCTTACGTTTATCCCTAAGCGCGTAAAAAGCAATCATAAAACAACTTTCACAGAGATCTATCTGATAGCATTGGCCATCTTGCTTGGAGCCAAACCCCCACTTAGCCCGCAGTTCTCCGCACTCTTCAAAAGCTTGTCCATCGACATCCACATACAAACTTTTTTCACAAACATCGCAAACTCGATCGACTACCGTATCTACTGACTGTTTCTTGATTATCTTCATAGTTACTCCCTAGCAAAAATGTCAGAATCGTAAGTTGATTATGGCTGTTTCCGCCAACTTTACATAAAATGATTTTATGTTGTACCTTCGATCTTGATCTGGAAACGCTTGAAAATGGCCGTATTCGAGGGGTTTACAATGTGTTGAGGCCTGATAAGCGCAGGGGTGGAATCATAAAACTGTTCAAAGAGTATTTACCATATTGGTGTTACAGCCCTTATCGTCACCTGTGCATTGAAAAATATAAATAGGTTTAGTTGCCATTTACTTTTGGAGATTTTTGAAATGTCCCCTTTAGAGCAATCTAAGTTAGCCGAAAAGTCTGCTCAAGTTGCAATCTCAACTTTTTTTAATATTATGAATGCATGGCAAGTAAAAGTCGAAGATCAAGTAGTTCTCCTGGGTAAACCTTCAAAATCAGAATTTTACAATTGGAAAAATGGCCACGTTTCAAGTCTGCCAAATGATACATTAGAACGAATTTCTTACATTCTGGGTATTTACAAAGCTCTACGAACTCTGTTTCCAACGCTCGAACAAGCTAGTGCGTGGCCTCTGAAACCTAATAAGGATTTTAGCAATAGGTCGGCATTAGAGGTCATGTTAGAAGGTGGCGTAACTCATTTAAGCGACGTCCGTAGATACCTTGATGCTCAACAAGGTTAATGCAGACTCTCCAGATACTTTGAGTTGAATTATTAACTAATTAACGAGCTCTGGTTTAAAGGTCCGAGTGAATGCCAAATGGTAGTTTTTAGCGATTAAGCCTTACCGATAGATTCAATACGTCGGTATACTTCACGTAAAGAATGAATTGAGCTCGATTTTTCAAATATGATAGACAGTGGCGATCTCCCGCTGAAAAATTCATTATGATTTTTCATGGACATGAAGCCGTATACATTCTCAATGTTAGAGAACGTTGACTTTAGGGCCATGTGAATATTGACTATATAGCTCAAACGTTCGAGTTGCTCGGTAGTCAAGTCAGGGGATTCAGCGTCTAGGATAAGTTTATGAAGAGTGAACTCGGATAATCCCAGTATGGACGCTTTTTGTGAAGTGGTGCATCCCCAGTGGTTTAGAATTTTTATGCACAATTTTAAAGCAGAAGAACTATCTATATGATTCGACATAATTTTTTAACGCACCGCCGTTTGTGAATTCATTAAGCTATTTCCATTCCTTGCTAGTATGTATGTAATGCCTGGTTTGATAGGGTAAAAGCGATTGTATATGTGTTTTAAGAGACTCTTGTAGTCCCCAACGTTTGGCCAACGGATCCCCTGGGAGTCGATTATTATTTATAACGGAACTCAAAGGCGGCATCTCTAAACGTTTGCTAACCATAATCTCTAGCTGATGAACCGCCTCTCTTAAATTTTCGCGTACAACGGGAGCAACACAATGAAAAGCTAACAATCTCTCAAGCAAGTAACCAGCTCTTTGGGTATGTTGTGGATCGCAAACTAACGACACGTCAGGAATAAAATTCTCGTACCAAATAGCTAGAGCCAAGGTTTTAATTGACTCTGACGAGGCGTCTTCGAGATTCTTATCGACTATTTCATTAAACGTTTTTTGAAACGAATTACCAC
Source organism: Alteromonas sp. CNT1-28 (assembly GCF_022348345.1). Lineage (NCBI taxonomy): Bacteria > Pseudomonadati > Pseudomonadota > Gammaproteobacteria > Alteromonadales > Alteromonadaceae > Alteromonas > Alteromonas sp. CNT1-28. The sequence goes on from NZ_JAKREZ010000055.1 coordinate 13,622, forward strand.
TTATCATAAAACACAAAAGTCTGCCCATGTCCCCCCAATTATCTAACATCTCAGGGCCAAAAAAAATACGTCAAAATGATTCACTATCAGGTGACGGGGCGTTACTCTGCGCTCGGGCTTATTGAAGTTATTGAAATCCCCCAAATTCTCTTTCCGTAATCCAGTTGTTTAGTTCGTGAATTCCTTTGGCTTGATATCGTTCTACTACTTGCCGTGGTGTTAAATTGTCGAATGCAGCGAGGCGCTCAGTATTGAACCAAATCCTTGTTGCTTGCTCTGAGTCAAACCAGTCGTTTACGCGCTGCAATAGCTCGGTAATTTCTGTTGGCTCAATCGAGCCCTGAATAAATCTGTTCATCGCGTCACCTAGAGAACTGTCGTTTGCCGGTTTACTGTAACTGTCGGTTGAGAAAATACTCGCTAGTAATTAATTAATCTTAGCACTTAATCTCAGTAACCAATTTGAATTAAACCTGAAAACCTCCTTTTGACAAAGATTCGTCGTTGTCCCGTTAAAAAGCCTGTTCATTTCAGTAAAAGAAGCTGTGGTCCAGAATGATCACATAGGTTGGTCCACCCGTTTGCCACTCTTTGTTCCATTTGTGAATTCTGACTGGTCCCTGTAGATGGGATTTTACATCTGCATATTCCCATCAGATGGAACATTAGCTGATTTGACATAGGAACACAGTAGGATTTTTTTCTGGACCACAAAGGACATGAGAATGGACCACTGTGGGGTTCTAGGGATTTTCCCCTCTAAAAAGACATAATCCTCTGTAGACCACACCAATAAATGGCTGCGGAGGTGGTTTACTTTCAGCTTGGAGCCTAAGGGCAATTTCCCAGTATTAGTGAAGTTATACGTTCCGCTTAAGTTGATATTTTGCCACGCAACGGGCGAAACAGCACGAGTGATACCCGCTTTCTCTTCATCTCCTCTCGCTTCAAAGTGTCCCAGCAGATGACTCAGTATCGCGGAGTTGAAGTAGATGATCGCGTTGGCAAGCAATCTTGCACATTCATTCCAGATAGCGATTTCACTCTCGTTTTTGCCTCGGAACTGATCGCCATTCACCGACGCAATAGCCCGTCTCAGGAAGTGCCACGCTTCTCCCCGGTTAAGGGCACGCTGAACGTACTGCCGCAAACTGGCATTGTCTATGTAATCCAGTAAATATTGCGCTTTGACCAGTCGATTATACTCCGTCAGCGCCTGTAATGTCGGGTGCCCCGAAGGATAACCAGACAACTTTCTTACCAGCATTGCCTGTGTCGTTCGCTTTGTCTGAAGTGACAGAACAATGCGCCTAATATCCTGCCATCCCGTTTCGATGACATTCGTCCTGATGGGCTTTTTCAGGGCAAGGTTGGTGCCGCCGTGTTCATTTTCAGTTACGTCAAACAGATCATTGATGACACTACTGAACTGCGCGTATCGCGGTGCAAAACTGTAACCGCATAGATCCAGTAAGGCGAAGTTAACATGATTGACACCGTGTGTATCTGTCGAGAGTACGTCAGGTTTGATTTCACTGCTGTTGGATTGTAACAGGTCATAAATATAGTGTGATTCGTGCTCGTTGGAACCGATGATCCGAGCATTGAGGGCGCTGTGGTTGGCCACCAGTGTCATGGCCGTGATCCCTTTGTTGGTGCCGAAATACTTAGAGGAGTACCGGGTTTTAAAGGTTTCCAGATGGGTTTCGAATTTCTGACCATCCGCACTGGCATGCAGCTGGTCCTCCTGAATATGGTAGTGGCGGAAGATGGGTAGCGCTGCAACCGCATTATTGATCACGTCGCTGGCGTCATGCAGCGTTTCAGGCCGGATATAGTTGGCCTGCACCGTACTCAGGTGTTCATAGCTTCGATCGGAGATCTGCGCCATGCCATACACACCACGGTGAGTGGCGTTGGCAATCAGAATGGCCAGTAAATCATCCTGATGAGTGAACCCTTGTTTTTGTATCGGAAGTACATGAGTCAGACATTTCATGAACCCGGTTTCGCGCTCTACATACCGCAGTACATCCGCGATACCGACCGGTTGCATTCGCTTAAAAAAGGGATTGTTGACCAGAGATGTAGCGCTTTTGGTCGGCAGACGCCAGCGGGTACCGGTACGATTTTTCATGATCACATTTCGATTGTCTCCCTCATCAATATGGAGAGCAACGTCTTTGAGTGCACTTTCCAGCCGGTGTTGTTTCTCCTGTAACAATAACTCTGCGGGCTGTTTTAGTCTGTCCAGTGTTGATGAGGCCAGCAAGGTATCCTGCGATGTCTGGGGGATCAGGTCGTCTTCCAGTGCGCGGTATTTGGTAACATTTGGCAAATAAATGCGTCCATTCAGTCGTGAGGTTAACTGCCGGTAGAGCAGCCATTCGTAACGTTGCGGGTTAACGTTATCCTGTTTAACCAACCATGGGAGGTGCTTTTTCGGGATGAGCGACGTATCCATCGTCTTCAGTGGTCCACCGAATGCGATTTCCGTCTGCATCTGTTGAAGTTGGGCGACGACGGCTTCTGAGCCTTTACCGGCCTCACATTCAAGGCACAAGAACACCTGCCTTAACAGTTGCTCCAGGAGATTGCATTGTTCATCGTAATGTTGCCACTGGTACTCTTCCACGGTCCGTTTCTGTTTTTTCAGGTAAAGGCAGAGGGTCTGGATATCCCTGTCATTCATGACCTTCAATGCCTGTTGTCTGACTACTGAGAAGGGTTGATTATCATCAATGTTCTCATCCACAAACAGATGCAGTAACTCTGCCGCTTTCGTGACATTGTCCGCGGCTGACTGCCAGGACAGGAACACTGCTTGTTGTGCAAAGGTGTTGGCAGCTTCTTGTTGCTTGCGGATATGGTAAATGAACCCATCAGTTAACCGTTCCAGTGCCAGTTGTATCCGCTCTGTCAGGTGACATAGCAACCATAGATGCTGCTGTGCGCGTTTGAATCGTTTGAGTTTACTACCGTAATAGTTGATGAGCTCACCGAAGTGTTGTCGATTTTTAAGAGACAGATTAAGCCCATCGATAACGCCATTGATTTGCGTGCGCCATGGCGCTAACTGATGATAAAGGGCAAGCTCTTTTTTAAGTTCAGGTACGGTCAGACTTTTTGCACCGCCTCTGAGCTGGTTCAGGCTTAGTCCGTCATCAATGGCTGTTATGCTGTCCAGAAAGACGTGA
>NZ_JAKREZ010000056.1:0-19226 GCF_022348345.1 Alteromonas sp. CNT1-28
TCTAGGTAAAGAAACGGTACTTAACTTAGTATCGCTTCGTTTTGCTAACTCTATTTTTGCAACAAACTGGGATCACAACTGTATTGACCACGTACAAATCTCAGTTGCAGAGTCAGTGGGTATTGAAGGGCGTTGGGGTTACTTTGACGACGCGGGACAAATGCGTGACATGGTGCAAAACCACTTGCTACAAATTCTAAGTTTGGTTGCGATGGAGCCGCCTACAACCCTTGATGCCGACAGCATCCGTGATGAAAAGCTCAAAGTCCTTAAGGCATTGCGCCCAATTAATTCGTTTAACATTAACGAAAGTACAGTTCGCGGACAATACACATCAGGTTTTGTTAAAGGTGAAGAAGTCCCTGGTTACCTTGAAGAAGAAGGGGCGAATACGCAGAGTAAAACGGAAACCTTTATTGCGATTAAAGCAGAGATCGACAACTGGCGTTGGGCGGGCGTGCCATTTTATCTACGCACCGGCAAACGTATGCCAACCAAGGTGAGTGAAGTTGTTATTTACTTTAAGCGCCAGCCGCACAATTTATTTGGCGATAGCTTTAAAAACCTACCGCCTAATAAACTGGTTATTCGTCTACAGCCAGATGAAGGCGTAGAAATCACAGTAATGAACAAGGTTCCAGGTTTGACAAGTTCAGGCTCAATGGATCTTCAAAAATCAAAGCTCAATTTGAGTTTCTCAGAAGCGTTTGCTGATGAACGTATTCCAGATGCGTACGAGAAGCTATTGCTTGAAGTCATGTTGGGCAACCAAGCACTGTTTGTTCGCCGTGATGAAATAGAGCAGGCGTGGACATGGGTAGACTCAATTCTTGAAGCGTGGAAGCAGTCTAGTGAGCCACCTGAGCCATATCAGGCAGGCACGTGGGGTCCCGTTGACTCAATCGGTTTGCTAGCGCGTGAAAATCGCAGCTGGTATGAAAGCAAAACTGTGAAGAAGAAATAATATGGCGTTAACAACACTTTCTTTCGAAACACCTGACGCGCTAACTGATGCGTTTGCACAAGACTTGGTTAGCATTCTAAAAACAGGTATTAAAACACGTGGTCGTTCGTCCTTGGTCGTAAGTGGCGGGCGCACACCGTTAGCATTGTTCAAGCAACTTAGCGAAACTGAATTAGAATGGGACAAGGTTGATATAACCTTAGCCGATGAGCGCTGGGTTGATGAAAGCGATGAAGCAAGCAATACCAGCTTGGTAAAACAAAACCTTATTCAAAATAAAGCCGCAGCAGCACGTTTTGTTGAATTGAAAAGCGATGCTGATGATGCAAATGACGGTGTAGTGACAGCGCAAAACAATATTGCGGATATGGCTCAACCGTTTGATGCGCTTATTCTTGGTATGGGTGAAGACGGCCACACGGCGTCACTTTTCCCTTGCTCAGAACAGGTTCTTGAAGGCTTAGATATGAACAGCGGCAAAACGTGCATCGCTGTTCAACCTACAACAGCACCTCATCAACGTATTTCACTAACGCTGCCTGCGTTACTCAATAGTCGTCATATCTTTTTGCACTTAACCGGTGAGAAGAAAAAGCAAGTATTGCTGGACGCTATTGAAAATGCTACCGAAGCGCAAAAGCCCATCACTGCCGTTGTTAACAGAGCTCCGGTCACTTTGATGTGGGCGCCATAGGAGACAAGTATGAACCCGAAAATTGCTGAAGTCACTCAACGAATTATTGAGCGTAGTAAAGAAACCCGTAAAGCCTATCTCGACAAAATTGAACATGCCCGTCGTCAAGGCCCACATCGCGGTGTATTGTCGTGTGGAAACCTCGCGCATGGTTTTGCTGCATGTGGGACGAGCGATAAAGCCGATCTCCGTTCAATGACAAAAGCCAATGTGGCGATTATTTCGTCATATAACGATATGCTTTCAGCTCACCAGCCGTATGAAACGTATCCTGCTATTATCAAAGACGCGATAAAGGAAGTGGGTAGCGTAGCCCAATTTGCCGGTGGTGTTCCTGCAATGTGTGACGGTGTTACCCAAGGTCAGTCTGGTATGGACTTGAGCTTGATGAGCCGCGACAACATTGCACAAGGTGCTGCTATCGCTTTATCGCACAATATGTTTGATAGTGCGCTTATGCTTGGCATTTGTGACAAGATTGTGCCCGGATTACTTATGGGTGCACTAACCTTTGGTCATTTGCCAACCGTATTCGTGCCAGCAGGTCCAATGCCATCAGGTTTGCCAAATAAAGAGAAGGCCCGTGTTCGCCAGCAATTTGCTGAAGGGAAGGTGGGTCGAGATGCGCTGCTAGAAGCAGAATCTCAGTCTTATCATTCTGCCGGTACGTGTACTTTCTATGGCACGGCAAATTCTAACCAGTTAGTGGTTGAAATGATGGGCTTGCATTTACCTGGCTCGTCATTTGTTAACCCAGGTACGCCACTGCGTGACGCGCTGACAAAAGCAGCTGCAGTGCAAGCAACCCGCTTGACTGATTTGGGTGATAACTACACGCCAATTGGTCATATTGTTGATGCTAAAGCCATTGTGAATGGTCTTGTTGGTCTACTAGCAACAGGTGGTTCAACCAACCATACCATGCACCTTATCGCTGTGGCGCGTGCTGCGGGTTATATCGTTAATTGGGACGATTTTTCAGATATTTCAAATGCAGTACCTCTGCTTACTCGTATCTATCCAAATGGCTCTGCTGACATTAACCACTTTGTTGCTGCAGGTGGCATGTCGTTGTTAATAAAGCAATTGCTTGATGCTGGTCTTCTACACAATGATGTGAAGACGATTTGCGGTGAAGGCTTAGACTTCTACACCAAAGAGCCAATGTTAAAAGATGGCGAGTTAGAATGGCGTGATGGTCCTACTGAATCGTTGGATAAAGAAGTACTTGCAAGTGTTGAGCAGCCGTTTAAACCCGATGGCGGTTTAAGTGTACTAGACGGCAACCTTGGTCGAGGTGTAATTAAAACATCAGCACTGCGTACACCCCACTGTGTGCTAAAAGCACCGGCAGTAGTGTTTGAAGATCAGTTTGAGTTAGATGAAGCATTTAAATCAGGCGCGCTAGATAAAGATTGTATCGTCGTTGTGCGTTTCCAAGGACCTTCAGCTATCGGTATGCCTGAGCTACACCGTCTTACACCACCACTAGGTGTGCTACAAGATCGCGGCTTTAAAGTGGCGCTTGTAACTGACGGGCGTATGTCAGGTGCATCGGGTAAAGTACCTGCTGCTATTCACGTCACTCCAGAAGCCTATAAAGGCGGTTTACTGGCTAAAGTGCAAGACGGCGATGTTATAGAGCTAAACACAGAAACGGGCGCATTAACCTTACATGTGGATGATGAAACACTAGCGGCACGCGAAGCGAAGCCTGCTAATCTTGCACATCATCACACTGGCATGGGGCGTGAAATGTTTGCTGGGATCCGCGCTATCTTAACGGGCGCAGAAGAAGGTGCTTGTTCATTGTTTTACACTCAGGAGCAAGCGTAATGAGTCATAAGTTTGTTGCTGATGTTGGCGGTACTAATATCCGTTTAGCGCGTGTAACAGAGACAGGCGTTGCCGATATTATCAAATATATGTGCAATGACTTCGCCAGTATTGACCTTGCCATTGCTCAATATTTTGCTGATTTACCGCAATATGCGTTCACAGAAGGCTGTATAGCCATTGCTTGCCCAGTGTTAGGCGACCAAGTGGAAATGACTAACCACAGTTGGGCGTTTTCACAAAATGCGTTGCGTTCACAATTAAAGCTGGACGCCTTGTATGTGATTAATGACTTCACTGCAGTTGCGCATTCATTACCGGTTTTAAGTGATGAACAAGTTGTTCAAATAGGCGAGGGAACCGCTAAAGCTAATGGAAACATTGCGGTATTTGGCCCTGGTACTGGCCTTGGTGTTGAACATATCACCATGACATCTTCTGGTTGGCAAACCCTTGATGGCGAAGGCGGTCACGTTGACTTTGCCCCTGTAGATGAAACCGATGTGATTGTGTGGCGCCATCTTCAGGCTACTTTTGGACGCGCATCAGCTGAAGAAGTGATGTCAGGGCGTGGTATACACAATATTTATACTGCGCTGGCAAACAACGCCGGTGAGCCGGTTACATTTGCTGATCCTGCTCAGATTACTGAAGCGGCTATCGCGGGAACCTGCAAAATTGCCGAAGCTACACTGACGCAGTTTTGTCGCATAATGGGTAGCTTTGCCGGAAACTTGGCCCTGAATATGGCCACGACCGGCGGCATTTTTATTGGCGGTGGTATCGCTAATCGTTTTCCTGAGTTTATAAAAAATAGTGACTTCAGAGCCCGTTTCGAAGCTAAAGGCCAAATGAAGCACTACGTAAAAGACATTCCCACCTATTTGATAGCAGAACCTGACCATGGCCTTCTTGGCGCAGCTGCTTATCTAAATCAAAATACAGCGAGCTAAATTATGACAACGAAATGGAAATACTCACCAGAGGAAATTTTTGCGGCCGGTCCAGTGGTCCCAGTATTGGTGATCAATGATGTGGAAAAGGCTGTGCCTCTGGCTAAAGCGCTCATGGAAGGTGGAATTAAAGTATTAGAAGTGACTCTGCGCACCCCTGCAGCTATTGACGTTATTAAACGTATTGCTGAAGAAGTTCCCGATTCGCTTATTGGCGCAGGTACGGTAACGAACGCACAACAACTTAAGGCGGTTGTGGAAGCGGGCGCAAAATTTGCCATCAGCCCTGGTATGACCGCAGATTTGCTTAAAGCCGGTATGGACGCAGAAATTCCACTTATTCCTGGTATCTCGTCTACCTCCGACCTAATGAAAGGGAAAGATGCAGGTTACACCCATATGAAATTCTTCCCAGCGGAAGCTTCAGGTGGTGTTAAAGCAATTAAGTCAATTAGTGGCCCATTCCCTGATGTAACATTCTGCCCAACGGGTGGCATTGGCCCTAACAATTACAATGACTATCTTGCACTGAATAACGTGAAGTGTGTGGGTGGTTCTTGGTTAGCACCAGATGATGCCATTGAAGCGGGTGATTGGGCACGTATTACGCAATTGGCTAAAGAAGCGGTTGCTGGTGCAAATCAATAAGCACGCTTTAGTCATTAGCTTAAAGAGAAAAAACCTGCTTTATGCAGGTTTTTTTATGTTCATAATTAGTATGTGTTGTTTAACAAAAAAACACATACTGTGCGGCTCAAATGTACGTAAAGCGGTCGTTGAGGCATTGAGGTTCTAATGGCAGCTATGAGCGAATAGCAGACGTTAGAGGAGCCTCCGTTGTAGACTAGCTATCTGATCGTATACCGGTCGTTCAGATAACCACGAACCACTGCCAATTTCTGTCAATTGAGGTGTTAAATGACAAAACGAACAAACAGAAGTTACACGGCTGAATTTAAACAAGAAGCTGTCAAATTGGTAACCGAGCAAGGCTACAGCGTACCAAAAGCAGCAGCGTCTTTAGGTATCACAGATAAGTTACTTTATCACTGGAAAGCTAAATTCGAGGCTGAGCAATCTGGAGCCAGTTTAAATGCGGATGAACGAGCAGAGCTGCTAAAACTACGTAAGGAAAATAAAGAGCTAAGGATGGAAAAAGAGATTTTAAAAAAGGCCAGCGCCCTCCTGCTAAAGGAAACCAAGTAACGTTTAAAACGATTAAGCAGTTATCTTCGGCATTTCCCGTAGTTAAGCTCTGTAAAGTGATGAAAGTAAGCCGTAGTGCTTATTACGCTTGGCTCAAACGGCCAGTCAAAATCATCACAGCAGAGCAACTGAACTTATATCGAATGGCAAAGCACTTCTTCGAGAAAAGCAGAAATAGCTTAGGTTATCGGGAGCTTAGAAAGAAGTTACGCAGAGAGGGCTTTAACGTCAGTGATTATGGCGTTCAGAAGTTAATGGCAACACTTGGCTTAGTTGTGACTCAACGAGTGGCATACAAGGTGACAACCAAACGCAAACACAGTGATGCTGTTGCTGATAACCTGTTGAACCAGAACTTTAACCCTGTTGCACCAAATCAGGTCTGGGCTGGTGATGTGACTTACTTAAGAACAGGTGAAGGCTGGATGTACTTAGCCATTGTTATGGACTTATATTCACGCCGCATCGTTGGTTGGCATATCGACAAACGAATGACGACTGACTTAGTAAGCAAAGCTATGATGAAGGCTTATAACTTGCGCCAACCGCCTAAAGGCTTAGTGTTTCACTCGGATAGAGGCTCACAATACACCAGTAAGCATTATCGTAAATTGCTAGCCAATTTCGGTATAAGAGCGAGCATGGGTGATGTTGGTGCTTGTTGGGATAATGCGGTAGTTGAAAGGTTCTTCGGCAGCTTAAAACATGATTGGCTATTGAAAATACCACAACCAACTCGTGAACATATGAGAAATGATGTAACTGCGTATATGCGCTATTACAACTTAGAGCGACTTCATACCGCTAATGGTGATCTGTCGCCAATAGAATATGAGCAAAGTTCCTTAAGAAAAGTGTCCTGATTTAGTTGCGCAGAACACGTTTGGTGCTACATTTAATGTGTACAATGACGGCTCATACCCAATGCTTAGTATTGGCTATAGATATTAGCTATTACATTAACCCAACCTTCTTTAAGCTAGAGCTCCTTTTCTTCACTTCTTCAACATAAAGCCAATTACATTTAGAAATTGGCTCAACCTATTGTTATTACAGCAGTTCTATTAAAATTGCGTGTTGGCCTATATAAATATCAAATTTAGTCACTATTTAGTTACTTGATAAATGTAATTTTTATTATACTTTTAAATTAGTTAAACGCATTTTGATGATAATTATTTAAAGGTTCTATCATTGTTTTATTCGTGTATCATTATGATAGAAAAATGATAATAATAAAATTAGTGAGTTAATACTTTCTATGACAACATCAACTAATAATGAACCTAAAACTATATTCAGTTGGGCGAGTGCCATTGCGTTAGCATTAGAGTCTGAAGGGATAGACAGCCAAGCTTTGTTTAAAAAAGCTGGCGTTGATTTAGTTACGTCATCAGAGCCAAGTTACCGTATTGAAACCGTTAAAATTACGGAAATTTTTAGGCTGGCAGTAGAAGCAACGGGCATAACAGGTTTTGGGTTGTTAGCTGGTAAAAACTTTCATCCTGGCAGCTTTCACGCGTTTGGTTATTCGTTATATGCGAGTAACAATTTAAATGACTTTTGCCAACGCATAGTACGCTATTTCCGCTTACTTAGTGATAACGGCATTCATACGTTAACTGAAACAAAAGATGATTATGTGTTGGATATTGAAATTATCAATACAGTAACTTGTGATGAAACTATTGAAGGCTGGTTAATGGCTATTGTTCAAATGTGTCGACATATTTTCCGCCCTAACTTTAACCCTTTAAAAGTTCAACTCGTAAGGGAAAAACCAGAAATTGGGGCAGAGTTATTTGAGCAGTCATTTAAATGCCCTGTTGAGTTTTCTTCCAAATTAAACGCGATACATTTTGCTAAAGAAGATATGTTTGTTCAACTGCCTGCAGCAAGTTCTGAATTGGCGCGAGTGAACGATGAAATTGTTATTCAGCATTTAGCACGTTTAGATCGCTCTGATATTGTACGCCAAGTTGAAACTAAAATTATTGAGCTATTGCCTACTGGGGAATGTAATAAAGAGCGTATTGCTTCATTATTAAATATGAGCCCGAGGAATATGCATGGCAAACTAGAACAACGCGATACTAGTTACCAAGAAATTTTAGACGACTTACGCTCACAATTAGCAATTCAATATATTGAGCAAGACTCAATGAGTATTAGTCAAATTACCTATCAACTAGGCTTTACTGATACTAGTAACTTTTCTCGTGCATTTCGTCGTTGGACGGGGCACTCACCAAGTGAATATCGAAAAGCTAAAGCTGAAAATTAAACAAATATAGTATGGGCTTTCGTTTGGAGCCCATACTTAAACTTCCAATTTTCTAAACTTGTTTATTTTAAAATCTCACTCTAATATATTGAATTTTAAACTGTTTATTGTTTTTCTAAATATACCTTCCTAACTATTCCCATACTTTTTTCCTAAACCCATACTTTTGGCTGGTTTTTTTTGCGTTTTTATTTTTTAGAGTAGAACCATCTCAAGACTTAGCGTGTTTATGGCTAACAAAATAAAAATTAGGAATTAGTGATGAGTGAAGCAAACTTACTTTTTGAAAACCGAGATGGTATTGCCTGGTTAACATTAAACCGCCCGAAAGGAATGAATGCAATCAATGGTGAAATCATTGAACTTTATGAAAAGTATATTCCTGAAATAGCTAATAATGATGAAATTAGAGCCGTTGTTATTACTGGCACTGGTGCTGCTTTTTGTGCAGGGGCAGACTTAAAAGAAGTATTGGCATCACAAAAGCTACCTCCTGGAGAGAAAGACTTTTTAGATCGATTATGTGAAAACGTATTTAATCCACTACGTGACTTTCCAAAGCCAGTAATTGCAGCGTTAAATGGTATTACTATGGCGGGCGGTCTAGAAACAGCTATGTGTGCAGATATAGTGGTGGCTGCTGAAAGTGCAGTCATTGGTGATGCTCACGCGAACTTTGGCGTATACCCTGGCGCTGGAGGGGCAGCCTTATTACCTCGAATTATCCCTCACAATGTAGCTAAGTATTTATTGTTTACTGGTGAAACTTTATCTGCACAAGAAATGAAAACATATGGCTTTGTTAACGTAGTTACAAATGATGATGAGCTACAAGATAAAACACAAAAACTTGCACTCAAAATTGCCTCAAAAAGCCCAATTGCACTTCGTCGTATGAAAGAAGTGGCTAATCAAGCTTTAGATAAATCGAGAGATGCAGCATTAGAGCATGAGCAAGTATTGTTAAGAAAGCATATGCGTTCATACGACTTTACCGAAGGCTTAACTGCGTTTTCTGAAAAACGTAAACCGCAATTTATCGGCAAATAGCAAGAGTTGCTTAATTAAGCTAATAATAGGAACCAAGAACATGAGTAATATTTATATCGCAGGTGTTGGCATGACTAAGTTTGGTCGACACATCGAACGTACATTAGAAAGTTTGACTGGCGAAGCAATTGAAAAAGCACTTGCTGATGCTGGTTGTGATAAAGACGAAATTGGAACGGCATTTTTCACTGGCTGTACTCAAGGCCATTTACATGGTCAGGGTATGGTACCCGGACAAGTTTACTTAAGTAAAAATGGTATTGAAGGTATCCCTATCTTTAATGTTGAGAATGCTTGTGCTTCAGGTAGTTCAGGTTTTTATCTAGCCAACCAAATGCTTAAATCAGGTGCATGTGATATTGCACTAGTTGTTGGCGCAGAGAAGATGAATGTAGCCGACAAAGCTAAGATGTTCTCTGTATTTGATGGTGCATGGGATGTGAGCAATCCAGAGCAAAACCTTAAAACTTTATTAAAGCCTGCTGAAGGTTTTGAAGTGCCACCAGGTACAACCTCAGAGCGCCCTTATAGTGTGTTTATGGATGTATATGCAGCTTTTTGTCGTAACCATATGAAAACATTTGGTACAACTCAAAGACAAATAGCGGCAGTGAGCGCTAAGAACCACCAGCACTCAGTTCATAATGAATTGTCGCAATTTAGAGACCCTTATACGATTGATGAAGTAATGGCAGCTCCACCAATTACTTACCCTTTAACTTTACCTATGTGTGCACCTATTTCAGACGGTGCGGCAGCGGTTGTGGTTTGTAATGAAGAAGGGCTGAAAAAATTAAATGCCGAAAAGCGCGCTGTTCGAGTACTTGCTGCTGTTATTCGCAGCGCTACTAGCCGACCAGCTGATCAGTGGGATCAGCACTGTGAGCATTTAGCGGCAAAAGAAGCCTATGAAATAGCGGGTGTTGGTCCACAAGATATGGACGTGGCTGAAGTTCATGATGCAACAGCAATGGGTGAAATTTTACATGCTGAAAACCTTGGTTTAGTTGGTTTTGGTGAAGCTGGACCAGCTGCAGAAAATGGTGACTTTACAATTGGAGGCCGCATTCCAATTAACCCATCAGGTGGCTTAGAGTCTAAAGGTCATCCGCTAGGTGCGACAGGGCTTGGTCAAATTCATGAGCTTGTTGTTCAACTTCGTGGTGAAGCCGGTGCTCGTCAGGTTGTTGGTGCTAAACATGCGGTACATGAAAACAGCGGTGGGTTAGTAGGTATTGAAGAAGGCGCTGTGTCAATTAACATTTTAGCAAAAGCTTAATTTTATTAAGTGGCTAGTATCGACCTTGTAAAAGATTAATGTAATGAGGAATAAATAATGAACTTCCAAATGACTGAAGAACAAGAAATGGCCGTTGAGTCGGTTCGTAAATTCGTACAAAACGAGATTGAACCAGAAATTAGAGCTCACGGTGAAAGCCACTTTAGCAAAGAACAATTGGTAAAGTGGAGCAGTAAATTATCTGAATTTGGCTATATCAGTGCTCCACACCCAGAAGAAAGTGGTGGCTATGGAATGGACTGGAAAACGCATCTTTTAATTTGGGAAGAAGTTGCGGTAGGTTCATTAGATCTCGCGCTTACTGGGTTAATTAACGTAGCAGGTATTGATTTGTTAATTAATAATGCTCCTCAACATATCATTGATGAGTATGTACCAGGTTTAATTTCGGGTGAGAAGTTTATTTCTATTGGTATTTCTGAACCAGATGTGGGTTCAGATGTAGCTGCTGTTAAAACTCGTGCGGTAAAAGATGGCGATGAGTGGGTTATTAATGGCGAAAAAACTTGGATTTCAAATGGCGAACATATGGATATATTCGTTTGTACCTGTAAAACAGGCGAAGGTGAATTAACGCATATTGCTATTCCTGCCGACACACCAGGTTTAGAAGTTAAGGGAATTGAAAAAATGGCGTTAAACAGCCAGTCAACTTCTCAAATTTTCCTTGCTGATGTTCGTGTGCCTGTAGCGAATACGGTTGGCAAAGAAGGTGATGGATTAAAAAATACATTGGTAACGTTTGAACGTGCTCGTTGTCATATGGCGGCTTGGGGTTATTCAATTGCTCGTCGTGCGCTGGAAGAATCTGTTAAATATAGTCAAGAGCGTACACAGCATGGCAAACAGATTGCGGGTCACCAGCTAATTGCACTTAAAATTGCTAAAATGGCAACTGAAATTGATGCGGCTCGACTATTAACTTTACGTGCTGCTGACATGATTGATAATGGTATTCGTTGTGACAAAGAGTGCTCAATGGCGAAATGGTACGGTACTGAAATAGCGGTTACTGCTTGTCGTGATGCTGTGCAAATACACGGTGGTAATGGTGTTACTAAAGAATTTATTGTTGAACGTTTAGCTCGTGAAGCGATTGTTGGACCAATTCCTGATGGGACTACAGAAATTCAGCAGTTGTTAATTGCTCGCTTGTTAACAGGTATTCAAGCATTTAAATAATTCTATCGTTGGTTACTGCAAGTTAACCAGCATGTGTATAAAAATTTGAGAGAAAGTTCATGAATTTGCAAGATAAAGTTGTTGTTATAACAGGTGGCGCTTCTGGCTTAGGTAAAGCGACAGCAGAATATTTAGTAGCAGAAAAGGGCGCTAAAGTTGCCTTGTTTGACCTAAATGAAGACGCAGGCAATGCGACCGTGGCTGAGCTTGGGGAAGATAAGGCTATCTTTTGCCAAACTGATGTAACAAGTGAAGAAAGTATAGATGCTGCGATTGCTGCTGTAATGGATAAGTTCGGTGCAATTCACGGTGACGTTAATGCGGCTGGTATTCCACTACCGTGTAAAATTTTAGATAAAGAAGGTATTGCTTCAAGCCTAAAAAAATACGCTACGGTAATTAACGTTAATTTATGTGGTGTATTTAATGTGATGGCTAAATGTGCTGAACAAATGGCAAAGAATGAGCCAGACGAAAAAGGTGAACGAGGAGTGATTATAAACATTTCATCGGGGGCAGCTTTTGAAGGGCAAATTGGTCAAAGTGCATATTCAGGTTCAAAAGCCGGAGTTAATGGTATGAATATTCCAGCTGCACGAGAATTAGCCCGTTACGGTATTCGTGTAAATTCAATTGCACCAGGTTTATTTGGTACGCCTATGGTTAAGTCGCTAGGTGAAAAAGTGGTTAATTCACTTGTAGAAATGTGTGAAGCGCCTAAACGTATGGGTGAAATGGAAGAGTTTGCACATACTTGTTCTTTCTTATTTGAAAATGGCTATATGAATGGTCGTATTGTCCGATTAGATGGCGCTACAGTGATGCAAGCTAAGTAAGTTCTTAATAAGTTATTAAAGCACCTTTAAGGTGCTTTTATACCAATTGCATTAAATATTTAGTCAGTTCAGAGCTGTGTCAGGGGAGTTAGAACAAAGCAAATTGATGCAGGTGTAGCATTCTCCACTAAAGCAATTTGTAAAGTTATTACTCTCCTGACAAGCTCCCGAAGGGCGAGTTTAAAAGGCTTATATGCTTGCGTTATTGATTTTGATAAGGGAATAACCATTACCTGCAACCAATGCCTTGCCTCTAAGCCTTTTAACTCTCGCTGAATGATCAAATATTTAATTTAATTGGTATTATAACGTGGAGAAAATGAAATGGGACCACTAAACGGTATAAAAGTTGTTGAGTTGGCTGGCTTAGGGCCATGTCCGGCAGCTGGTATGATACTAGCTGACTTTGGGGCTGAGGTTATTTTAATTGAACGTAAAACGGCTAACCCTAACGCTGGTATTGATTTAGATAGCAATAAAGATGCTTCATTTTTTAAGCGTGGTAAAAAGTCGATTGCACTAGACTTAAAAAATCCTGATGATGTTGAAACAGTATTGAAGCTTGTTGAGCAATCAGACGTGTTAATTGAAGGGTTTCGCCCAGGCATTACTGAAAAGTTGGGGCTTGGACCGGAGGTTTGTCATCAGCGCAACCCAAAACTCGTATATGGTCGTATGACTGGTTGGGGGCAAACAGGACCTTTAGCAAAAAATGCTGGCCATGACATCAACTATGTATCAATTACTGGAGCCTTGCATTATGGCGGTTTACCTGACGATGCACCATATCCAACACCAACCTTAGTGGGCGATATTGGTGGTGGCACCTTACCATTGGTCATTGGTATAACTTCAGCGCTTTTATATGCACAAAACACTGGCCAAGGGCAGGTGATTGATGCAGCTATTTGTGACGGCACCATTTATAGCATGGGGTTGTTAACCAGTATTAGGGCGCAGGGGTTGCTACGTGAAGAAAAAGGGCAAGACTTTTTCGGCGCAGGATCTCATTGGTGCAATACTTATCAATGTGCTGACGGGAAATATGTTTCAGTTCAAGCGTTAGAGCCTAATTTTTATAAAGAATTAGTTACATTGTGTGGCTTTGCTGATGATGATGACTTTGCTCAGCAGAACAATAAAAAGTTGTGGCCTCAAGCAAGAGCAAAAATGGCGGCATTTTTTGCAAGTAAAACTCAAGCACAATGCAACGATATTTTAGAAGGAACTGATGCTTGTTATGCACCTGTTTTATCTATTCCAGAAGCAGCTGAGCATGAGCATATTAAGGCGCGTGGCTGTTATACAGGTGAAGGTCAATATTTACAGCCAACACCTGCGCCTAAGTTTAGTGTTAGCCAGCCTTGTATTGGTGAAATTCCTAACGTTGGGCAACATACAGCAGAAATTTTAAATTCGCTGAACAAGTAAATACGAATACTTAACCTCGCACTGGTAAGTGCATTTCTCCTCTGTAGGCTAATTGACTTGGAATGTCCTCGCTTTTAGCCTCTTTTTATTCCTTTTAAAATTCTACATCTTCTTGTATTTGTTCTTTTGTATTAAAAGATGCCTACTTTAGAGTAAATACTTAACTGCATGTTTGCCAATTTTGACCTGATAATTGAGCTCAAAGACAGTTTACTTATAGTCATGAAATTAGAACATTATAATTATTAAGAGAGTTAGAGATGAAAGTTAATTTTAGCAGCCAATTCCAAAGTATTGTTGATAAATGGGGAGACTTGGAAGCAATAGTTAACGTAGAACGTGACCGCCGTTTTACTTATCGAGAATTTCATTTAGTAACTAATAAAATAGTGAACATGCTTTCGACGACGTTTGGCATGGAAAGAAATGATCGCTTTGTTAATATTTTAGATAACGACAACATGGCGTTATTTCATTTCCCTACTATTTTTAAATCACATTTTACTGGGGCTTTTACTAACTCACGCGATGCTATTGCTGAGCATGAATGGCAAATAGAATATTCTAAACCTAAAGTTGTATTTATAGAGAATATGCACTTAGCAACGCACTTAGAAATGCTAATTGGGCATGGCATTAAAGTGGTTTGTATGGATCCAATTCCTTCTGAGTTTGAAGGTAATGACAACCTGTTTTATTTATGGGATCTGTTAGCGCAGGTATCTGATGAAAATCCAAATATGGAGATTGATGATAGAGAGCATCAATCTATCATTCGTTTTACAGGTGGTACGACAGGTAAAGGTAAGCCAGCGGTGTATTGTGCTGATAATTGGCTAGGTTTACGCGATACTTTGTATGCGTTAGATGAAGCTTGCTTTGATACCAATACTAGAATGCAACATATTGCGCCAATTAGTCATGGTAGTGGTATGTTCTTAGTGCCTACATTCTTTAGTGGTGGTTGTAACATTACTTTAAATGAACCTGATTTGGTGAAATATTGTCAAACCATTGAGACAGAAAAATCAACTCACGCTTTTCTTGTACCAACTATACTTTATCGTATGCTTGAGATCCCAGAAGTGCAAGATGTTGACTTTTCAACCATGCAAAATATGTATTATGGCGCTGCGCCGATGAGCCCTGCAAAACTAAAACTGTTACAGAAAAAATTCGGTAATATTTTTATTCAGGCTTATGGCTCAACTGAGCATTTTGCTATCGCGCTTTCATTAAGTAAATCTGATCATTTATGTGAAAATGGTGACGATAAGCACTTGTCTTCAGCAGGTCGTGTAACTGCTGGTGTTGAAGTTGAAATTATGGACGATGATGGCGAGCCCGTAAAAAGAGGAGAAATAGGTGAGTTTTGGCTACGCTCTCGTGGTGTTTGTTTAGGCTACTTAGACAACCCTGAAAAAACAGCAGAAGAGTTTTATGACGGCTATTGGAAATCAGGTGATATGGGCTATAAAGATGAAAATGGCTATATTTACTTAGTAGATCGTAAAAAAGATATGATCATTTCTGGTGGCTTCAATATTTATGCCACTGAAGTTGAAGCGGCAATTAATGCTCATAACGCAATTTTTATGTCAGCAGTTGTTGGCATTCCTCATGAAGAATGGGGTGAGGCTGTTCATGCCGAGGTTATGCTAAGAGAAGGTGAACAGGTGTCAGAGCAAGAGCTAATTGCTTTTGTTAAAGAGTCATTAGGTAGTTATAAGTCACCAAAATCAATAGTAATTGTTGACCAATTACCACTTACTGTCGTTGGTAAGGTGTTAAGGAAAGATGTACGTAAAAAGTATTGGGAAAACTCAGACAGAGCCGTTGGCTAAGGTTTAGGGGAGAGATATTATGTCAGCCCAAGAGCAAGTGGTAGTTGAAGATCAAGCTTGTGAATTTGCATTGCAGCTGAAAAAACAGCAGCAAGCTTATTTAGCAAATCCTATGCCTTCAGCAGATGAGCGTATTGCACGATTAAAGCGTTTAAGGAAGTCTTTATTAGCCCACCAAGATGAGTTGATTGAGTCACTAAATAAAGACTTTGGTCGCCGAAGCCCTGAAGAAACTTTGTTGTTAGATGTTTTACCTAACATTAATAACATTGATTACTGCGTTAAGCGCCTTAAAAAGTGGATGAAAACTGAAACTCGCCATACGGACTTATTAGTGCGACCTGCAAAGGTTGAATTAATGTATCAACCAGTTGGTGTAGTTGGCATTATTGGTGCGTGGAATGGCCCTATAATTGTTACTTTTGGTCCCTTGGTTACCGCGCTTGCTGCCGGCAACTCTGCCATGATAAAAATGTCTGAGTTCAACCCTGAAACTAACAAAGTCGCTAAGAAAATTATTGCCGAAGCGTTTGATGATTCACTAGTGTCAATTTTTGATGGAGAAGCAGAGGCATCTGCTCGCTTTTCTGCATTACCGTTTAACCATTTAATGTTTACTGGCTCAACAGCAGTAGGTCGCCATGTTATGCGCGCAGCTTCTGCAAACTTAGTACCGGTAACTTTAGAGTTAGGTGGTAAGTGTCCAGTGATTGTTTGTCCAGATATGGACATTGACGATGCTGTAAGTCGATTTATCTATGGTAAATGTGCTAATTCAGGTCAAATTTGTTTATCACCAGATTATATATTATGTCCTGAAGGTAAAGAGCAAGCTGTAGTAGATGCATACTGTAAGCGTTTCAAAGAGATGTTTCCTGCGTTTAGCTCTACAACAGATCATTCAAGTGTTCACTCTGAACGTCATTTTCAACGTTTACAAGAAATACTATCTGATGCCAAAGCCAAAGGAGCAACAGTAATATCTGCTAACGGTCAGGAACCAGATCCAAAAACTCGTATGATGCCGACGCATTTAGTGTTGAATGCTACTGAAGATATGATTGTGATGCAGGAAGAAATTTTTGGTCCAATTTTACCAATTAAAGGCTATAAATCAGTAGAAGAAGCTGTTAGTTATATTAATCAAGGTGGTCGTCCGCTTGGTCTTTATATCATGAGCTTTGATAAAACTACACAAGACTACATTTTAAATCATACACATTCGGGTGGTGTGAGTATTAATGAAGTTGTCTCACATGCACTTTGTGACGATGTACCTTTTGGCGGTGTTGGTGATTCTGGTATTGGTCACTATCACGGTCATGAAGGTTTTAAAGCGATGAGCAAGGCGAAAACAGTGCTGAAACGTGGCAAATTTTATCCTGGAAAATTCACTGCGCCGCCGTACGATAAAGGCTTTTTGCGTCCTATTTTAAAATGGTTACTTCGTCAGTAAATCATCAACACTATTACAACAGGAATTAAAGATGTTTGATTATATTGTTATTGGTGGCGGTTCAGCTGGGGGCGTGTTAGCACATCGCTTATCAACCGATCCGAACAATAAAGTATGTTTGTTAGAAGCTGGTGGTGCTGGTAACAATAAGTTGGTTTCAACGCCAGGTGCTTTTGCTGCACTTATTCAAGACTTTAAAATAAATACCATCAACTGGCGTTATAATACATTGGCGGATAAGTCGATGAATAATCGCACACAATACCAACCACGCGGCAAAATGCTAGGTGGCTCTAGTGGTATTAACGGCATGGTGTACATTCGTGGTTGTAAGGAAGATTACGATCATTGGGAAAGCCTGGGCAACAAAGGCTGGGCTTATGATGATGTACTACCTTACTTTAAAAAAGCAGAAAACAATGAACGTGGTGAAAATAAGTACCACGGTGTTGGTGGTCCGCTAGAAGTTAGTAATGGTGATGAAAGTTTTGATGTTTATAATGGCTTTATAAAGTCAGGCCTTGAAAAAGGCTATAAAATGAATGAAGACTTTAATGGCGATTATCAAGAAGGTATTGGCTATTATCAATTTACGGTGAAAGATGGCAAACGCGCTGGCGTTAAAGCTTGTTATATAGATCCTGCAATGGAGCGCAGTAACTTAACCGTTGAAACAGGTGCTCAGGTTCAACGTATATTATTTGAAGGCAAACGAGCGGTCGGTGTTGAATATATGCAAGACGGTAAATTGGTTACCGTAAAAGCTGCAAAAGAAGTATTAGTTTGTGGCGGTACTTTTAATTCTCCGCAAATGTTGATGCTATCAGGCATAGGTCCTAAAGCAGAACTGGAAGAAAAAGGCATCGAAGTTATTCATGACTTACCAGGTGTTGGCAAAAATTTACATGATCATCCTGACGTTATTTTAGTGGTGAAAAGTAAGAAGAAGTCAGGTATAGCACTTAATCTCGTGGGAACAATTAAATCAACCATCGCTCTGTTTAAATATGCGTTAGCAGGTAAAGGGTGGTTAGCTAGTCCACCAACTGCGGCAGGTGGCTTTATTAAAACTTCACCAGAAAAAGAACGTCCAGATGCGCAATTACACGTTGTGCCGTTAGCTTACCGTGATCATTGTCGTGATTATAAAATCATGACCAAATGGGGGTATAGTGTAATTATTAATACATCAAATCCTAAAAGTCGTGGCGAGTTAACATTAAAAGACAGTAACCCGATGACTCCTCCTAACATTAAGTTAAATTTGTTATCACATCCTGATGATATGAAAGACTTAAGAGAAGGGGTGAAGCGTTTGCTTGATATACTTAATAGTGACGGCTTTAACGAGCATCGTGATTGTTTATTAAAGCCTGATGTACCGCTCAATACAGATCAAGAAATTGAAGAATACCTAAGAAGAGAAGCTTCTCACGCCTATCACCCTGTTGGCTCATGCAAAATGGGTAATGATGATATGGCTGTTGTTGATGAGCGATTACGTGTACACGGTTTAGAAGGTATTCGTGTTGTTGATGCGTCTGTTATGCCGACGGTAACCTCAGGTAATACCAACGCACCTACTATTATGATCGGTGAAAAAGCAGCAGATATGATTTTAGAAGATAACGCTTAAAACCGTGAGTTTGCTTGAACCAGCTGATTGAGAAAGCCCTATAGTTACTTTAATGAGCTATAGGGCTTTTATATTGAGTTCGTTTTAATGTCTTCGTCTTCTTGAGTTAAGAAAGATCATTAATAAAATCATCTATTGCTAATAGTACTTGTTTCGTGTGGGTCTTATGGGGCATATGACCACAGCTTTGAATAATATTCAGTTGAGCTTGACCTGTGGATTGTTCAACTATATAGCTTGGAAAAGCGACAGAGCCATATTCATCTTTTTCACCATGTAATGCTAGTACTGGACAAGTAATTTTGCTTGCTACTGTTAGTTGCCAAGTGCGAAACTCAGGGTTTAGCCAAACTTCTGTCCATGCATCTATTACCCATCGCGTTTTATCACCATGCCACTTAACTAGTTTCTCGAAATGCTGAGGTTGTTGAAAGACAGATTTTGCCTGCTCAATAGTAACCGTCCGGTAATTCCCACATTCAAGTATTAACGCCGCTCCTGCATGGTGTCCTTGTAAAAAGGAGAACACGCATGCGATATCAACGACGAGACGT
>NZ_JAKREZ010000057.1:0-12454 GCF_022348345.1 Alteromonas sp. CNT1-28
TTGGCGCTTAAGGGCTCCACCGCCAATATAGCTTGAACACTCATGTGTTGAGGCATCATGTTGCACATATCGAGAGAATTTTTCAGTCCCAATGATCAGCCTATTTTCTTATCTTGACTACACTTACTTCGTAATTGCTTCCTGTTTTTGGACCTAAATCGCATGAAACAAGCCTTAAAGCCAGCTGTCACAGAGGATAGTAAATAGCGTTAATTTGTCTTAAACTCCGTAGCTGACCATGTATAACACCAAACCGGCTAGCACAATTAAGCCAGGTAACGTGAAAGAAAAAAAGCTGAGTGGTTCAAAACCTTGACTCTTTAAACCCGCACTTACCACTAAGTTTGGTGGAGTAGCAATTAAGGTCAACATACCACTAACCAAAGCCGCGTAGGACATGGGAAGGAGCAGTTTACTTGGGCTATTGTTGGAATATTTAGCAATGCGCAGCACAATAGG
This sequence comes from Alteromonas sp. CNT1-28, assembly GCF_022348345.1. Taxonomy (NCBI): domain Bacteria; kingdom Pseudomonadati; phylum Pseudomonadota; class Gammaproteobacteria; order Alteromonadales; family Alteromonadaceae; genus Alteromonas; species Alteromonas sp. CNT1-28. Next base: position 460 of record NZ_JAKREZ010000057.1, read on the forward strand.
AATAAAGATAGCAACAACGGCGGTCGAACTCATTACGGCGCTAAGTATGGCGCTCGCTAACATCAGCATAATCAGCATTTTGGTCGTTGAGCTACTACTATTTTGGCTGATCCAATTACCGACAAATCTCGCTACACCGGTTCTGTCTAGCATCTCGCCAACCACGAGTAAGCCGGCAATGAGAATGACAACTGAATTGCCAAAGCCTGCCAATGCTGCGTTAACGGGCAGTATGTTGGTCAGTATTAGGGCCAAAACCACACATATTGCAATCATGTCGTAACGCACACGGTTACTCGCCATGAGTAACGCCGCGGCGGCAATCAGTGCAAACACGAAATTTGCGTGATATTGCTCAGATAACGTGAACATGATGATAGCTCCTTGCGTAAATTCGGAAGATAGAACGAAAGTGAACGTTCAAAACAACCAGATGACGATAAGAGGCTGAAAGAAAACCTTTCGTAAAATGAAAAAGCCAGTTAAAAGAGTGTTCTACAATCGTCAAACACTATTCTAGCTGGCTTTATATTACTTAGATAAATTTTTTTAGGTATTGGGGTACGTTGGACCACCACCACCCTCGGGTGGACGCCATGTAATGTTCTGTGCTGGGTCTTTTATGTCACAGGTTTTACAGTGAATGCAGTTTTGTCCATTAATTTGGAACTGCATTTCACCGTCGCTTTCCACCACCTCATAAACGCCTGCCGGGCAGTAACGTTGCGCGGGTTCATCGAAGCGAGGCAAGTTCTGCTTAATAGGGATAGACGTATCGGTTAATTTCAGATGACACGGCTGATCTTCTTCGTGGTAGGTATTTGAAATATAAACCGAAGAAAGTTTATCGAAGCTAAGTTTACCGTCTGGTTTCGGGTAGTCGATTTTAATGTGCGCACTAGCCGGTTCCATACACGCGTAGTCTTCTTTCGAATCGCGTAGTTTTAACAGTGGCTTACCACCAAAAATCTTCTGCTCCATCCAGTTGTAGCCGCCACCAACGATAGGGCCAAACTTATGCAAGGCAGGACCGAAGTTACGCGAGTTATATAACTCTTGATACGCCCAGCTCTGTTCGAATAGTTGTTGGAAATTGGTTGTACCCTTTTCTTCAGCATCGGTACCGAGCGCTTCAAGGATCGCATCAGCGGCAATCATGCCTGACTTCATCGCAGTGTGAACGCCTTTGATTTTACTAAAATTTAGTGTACCAGCGTCACAGCCAACCAACATACCACCGGGGAAACTCAGCTTGGGTAGTGCATTCAACCCACCTTTGGTAATTGCACGCGCACCATAGGTGATACGTTCGCCACCGCTGAGTGTTTCAGCAATAATCGGATGATGCTTAAGGCGTTGGAACTCATCGAACGGGCTGATATGCGGATTGGCATAATTCAAGTCAATGATTAACCCAACGAATACTTGCTGATTTTCGGCGTGATAGAGGAAGAATCCGCCACCCATGCCTTTACTTAGTGGCCAACCTGAACCATGCACAACCAACCCCGGTTTGTGTTGCGACTCAGGCACTTGCCAGATTTCTTTAAAGCCAATGCCGTAATGTTGAGGATCAGCGTCAGAATCAAGCGCGAACTTCTTGATAATGCCTTTACCAATGTGACCACGGCAGCCTTCACCAAGAATAGTGTACTTAGCAAGGATATCCATACCAGGGGTATAGCCTGGGCCTGGTTCGCCATCTGCGCCTACGCCCATGTCGCCTGTGGCTACTCCACACACTTTACCATTGTCGTCGAAAATCACATCAGCGGCAGTGAAACCAGGGAATATTTCTACCCCAAGCTCTTCTGCTTGCTCTGCGAGCCAGCGACATAAATTCGCCACACTCACAATGTAATTGTTGTCATTGTGCATTGAAGGTGGCACCGCCCAATGAGGTAACTCAGTGGCTCTAGACTCGTCGCGAAGTAAATACACTTCGTCTTTAGCTACAGGCTGACCTAGGGCAAAGCCGTCTTCTTTCCAAGTAGGGAAGAGTTCGTCCAATGCTTTGGTTTCAATGACTGCGCCAGAGAAAATGTGAGCACCTACTTCAGCGCCCTTCTCAAGCACACAGACGTTGACTTCTTTGCCTTGTTCAGCAGCTTGCTTCTTAATCTGACAAGCTGCCGACAGGCCAGAAGGGCCAGCGCCAACAATAACAACATCAAATTCGATGGATTCGCGTTCTGGAGTATCCATGACGTTCCTCTTTATGGCACTTAATTTAAAGTACGCTAGCTAATTTGGCTTCTAATTCCGGTACTAGGTCGTGTAAATCACCGACTAAACCGTAGTCCGCCACTTCGTAAATTGGTGCGTCTGGATCTTTGTTAATCGCTACGATAACTTTAGAGCCTTGCATACCTGCTAAATGCTGAATGGCACCAGAGATACCTACCGCTACATACAAGTCAGGTGCAACAATTTTACCGGTTTGACCAACTTGGTGGTCGTTACCAATAAAGCCTGCGTCAACTGCTGCACGCGATGCACCGAGGGCTGCATTCAAACGGTCTGCTAGTTTTTCGATAAGTGCGAAATTCTCTTCACTACCTACACCGCGGCCACCCGAAACTACAATACTTGCAGAAGCGAGTTCAGGGCGTTCACTTTGGGCAATTTCTTCGCTAACTACACGCGACAAGCCACAGTCAACAGCATTATCTACCGCAGTGATAGCGCCAGTGCCAGCTCCTGTTGGCGCAGCATCAAAAGCAGATGTACGCACAGTGATAACTTTCACAGCATCGCTAGAAGTAACGGTTGCAATGGCATTACCCGCGTAAATGGGGCGCACGAATTCAGCTTCACCATTAACACCGGTAATATCTGAAATTTGACCTACGCCGAGTAGTGCGGCTAGGCGTGGCAGTGCATCTTTCATTACACTCGTCGCCGGTGCAACAATGTGGCTGTAGCCTTCTGCATTAGCTTGTAATGTTGCTGCTAGGTTTTCTGCACCTTGATACGCTAGTGCATCGTGGTCAGCAACCAGTACTGCGCTAACGCCATCGACTTTTGCCGCTTCTTCGGCAACGGCTGCACACCCTTTACCGGCCACAAAAATATCAAAAGAGGCACCAATTTTAAGTGCTGCCGACACGGCTGCTAAGGTAACAGGGCTGAGTGTGGCGTTATTGTGTGATGCAATTACTAAGGTTTTCATTAAATCACCTTCGCTTCATTTTTCAGTTTATCGACTAGCTCGTCTACCGACGCAACTTTGATACCTGCCTGACGTGTAGCAGGAGCAGCAACAGAAAGTTGTTGTTGCGTTGACGTAACTTCAACACCTAAATCTGCGGCAGTTGTCTCTGCGATAGGTTTGCGTTTCGCTTTCATGATATCAGGTAGTTTGGTAAAACGCGGTTCATTCAAACGTAGGTCAGCCGTCACGATAGCGGGAAGCTTCAGAGCTACAGTTTGTAGACCACCGTCGACTTCGCGTGTAACTAGCGCTTCGTCACCTTCAATTTTAACCACTGAGGCAAAAGTTCCTTGTGGGCGACCCATAATACCTGCAAGCATTTGACCCACTTGGTTGTTGTCGCTGTCGATAGCTTGCTTACCCATCATGATCAGGCCCGCGTCTTCTTGCTCGGCTACTTTCGCTAGTAAACGGGCAATAACTAATGGCTCTGGTTGCTCTTCTACATCAATACGAATGGCACGGTCAGCACCCATCGCAAGGGCAGCTAGGATCTGCTCTTTAACGATTTTGGGACCAATACAAACAGCGATAACTTCACTTGCTGTGCCCGCTTCTCTTAGGCGTAGTGCTTCTTCAACCGCTATTTCACAAAACGGGTTGATAGACATTTTGGTGTTGCTCAAATCGACGTCTGAGCCGTCCTGTTTAATACGTACTTTTACGTTGTAATCGATAACCCGTTTTACCGGAACAAGGATTTTCATAGTAAACCTTCTAATTCTAATTAAAATTGATCAACAGCAAATTCATACAGTGCTTGGGGGTTTTGTACCATTACACCAAAATGATGTAGTGCACGTGGCAACAAGCACTGGCTGTAGTACATCGCTGAAATACGCTTCTTAGCAAGGAACTCTTCACCGTACACGTCGTCGTTCGCGTCAGTTAAGGCGATAACGGCGAGTAAGGTACGGCCTTGCATCCAACCACCACACAAATAGCCCATTGCCATTAGCATATCGAAACAAACTGCTTGTGATAACTCTTTTTCGCTCGGTGCGTTAGTCAGTAGCCATTCTTTTGCCGCACGCGCTTTGTCCACGGCTTGGGCGAATGCTGCACCAAAGGCTTGCGCGTCGGCGTTGCTAGAAGCGCTCAATTCAGTGGCGGTAGCCGTCATGTCGTTTAATAGACTTTCCAGTGCTACACCACCGTCCATTAATACTTTACGACCAATAAGGTCGAGCGCCTGAATCGCCGTTGTGCCTTCATAAATAGGTAAGATACGTGCATCGCGGAAATGCTGCGCTGCACCTGTTTCTTCAACATAACCCATACCGCCATGAACTTGTATGTTAAGCGAAGTGAGCTCTTGTCCAAACTCCGTCATCCAACCCTTTACAATAGGTGTAAACAGTTCAAGACGCGCGTATTTTTCTTTACTGTTATTGTCGGCGTGAGCAAAGTCTAGCGCGGCAGACGCTTCTAGCGCTAAAGCGCGCATCGCTTCAACCCCAGAACGCATGGTTAATAGCATACGGCGAACGTCAGGGTACTCGATGATAGGCTTTTTACTACCATCTCTGTTTTTACCTTGAACTCGCTCACGTGCATACTGCACCGCTTGTTGGTAAGCGCGGTCTGAAATACCCAAACCTTGTACACCTACGCCTTGGCGGGCGTGATTCATCATGGTGAACATATACGGCAAGCCTTTGTGCGGTTCGCCAACTAAATAACCAATCGCGCCCTCGTTATCACCAAATGCCATAGTACACGTTGGCGAGCCGTGGATACCGAGCTTGTGTTCAATTGAGATGGGGTATACATCGTTGCGTTCGCCTGGTTCGCCGTTTTCGTCGAGTACGAACTTAGGTACGATGAACAGTGAAATACCTTTTACGCCCGGAGGTGCGTCGGGTAAGCGTGCAAGTACCAAATGCACAATATTGGGGGTCATTTGGTGATCGCCCCAAGTGATGAAAATTTTCTGGCCTTTAATGCGATAGTGATCGCCATCTGGTGTTGCAGTTGTTGATACTGCCGCGAGATCTGAACCAGCGCCTGGCTCGGTCAGGTTCATGGTGCCAGTCCACTCACCAGCGATTAAGCGGGGTAGGTAAAGGGCTTTTAGTTCGTCGCTACCATGAGCAAGTAATGCCTCTACAGAGCCGATGCTCAATAACGGGCAAAGTGCAAACGCCATATTTGATGCTTGCCACATTTCGCTGACTGCAGTGCCTAAAACCTGAGGAAGATTTTGTCCACCAAACTCTTCTGGTGCTGTTAATGTAGACCAACCGTTATCCACAAACTGTTGATAGGCTTCTTTTAATCCAGGAGATTCAGTGACGGCATTATCAGCCCACTGCGCAGGATTTTGGTCGGTGTCCCAGTTCAACGGAGCAAATACTTCTGAGCTCAGTTTACCGGCTTCTTCTAAGACCGCATCTGCTAGGTCAATATTAATATCTTCTAATTGAAGTTTTTCACACAAACCATCGAAACCGATTAACTGGTCAAGTACAAATTTAGCATCAAGTACAGGGGGTTGATATTGACTCATTTCAGAACCTATCCTAGTGATTAACGTTGTTGGATTATCCAAATAGTATAGGCACTAGTCTGCAATTTGCGCTTAATTTGTTCAATTACCAAAAAAGTCTATTGCTTGACATATTCGGACACTCGTTTGCTCACTTCATCAAACTATCTCAATCTGCATTTATATTAGTTTGGGCTGATGTTTTGGTGCTAGATAAGTGTGTTCTCGCGATATAAGGTAGGCGTCTGTCCAGTCCATTGTTTAAAGGCGCGCGTGAAGGCTGCTGGTTCAGAAAAACCTAATTTATTCGTAATGGTGGAAATCGGAATATCGGGTTGGCTGAGGTAATAAATCGCCATATTTTTGCGTAATTTATCTTTGATTTCTTGAAAGCTGGTACCTTCTTCGGTCAATTTCCGACGTAGCGTGCGTTCAGACACATTCACGCTATCAGCAATATCTTGCATGCTAGCTTCGTGCTCGCGGTACTCGGCCAAATAATCCATCACTCGGCGGGTATAAACTGGTGTGAATTCTTGACGTGTAAACCAGTTGAGTGGGGCTTGCTTGAAGTGTTCGCGCAGGTTCTCCGCGCGCTGGGTGACAGGGTTTACTAGTTCTTCTTCACTAAAAACGAAGGCATCGTAGTCATGGCCGTAGGTGATGGGGCAGGGAAACATAAAACGATACTCGGCGGCATGAGCGGGTTCTGCACCACGCATCTTAACTTGTTGCAGAGGAATACTTTTACCAATTAACCAACCCGGAAAACGGTGCCAAAGCAGCAAAAAGAAATCTCGAAACAGTAAGTTACGGTCGATTTCAGGTTGGACTTGACGCATGCGCAATTCAACCTGTCCTTTACTTATATACAATGACAGTGAAATTGACTGGTTAACCAAACTGTAAAAACGGCACAGGTGTTTATAAACCCGATGTAAATTTTGCTCTTGAATCGCCCCATCGGCGAATAAACGGAACACGCCATACTTACTGGGCTGCGTGGTTAAGCCTAAAAATTCATCGTCACTTTGCTCCCATACCGAGCGCATAAGTTGACTAAATTGTTGAGAGGTTATACGACTTTGCGGATTGTCGAGCAGAGGCTGGTTAAGTCGAGCACTTTGTAGAATCGGCTCCAAATTCAAACCGAGTTGGCGCGCTGCGTCTAACACCGCATTGGCAAAGTGCACAGAAACACTGTGACTGTAGTGAAGCGACATACCTAGCTCAATGAGTCATTCGAAATTGATGCTATTTTGCGAGAGCGGTAGCCGATTAGCAAGTACAACTTGGGTGGCTTTAGTGCGGGTGTGACAGCTCCTCTACTTGGAAAAGTAGTGTAATTGGACCAAGAAAATGGCGTAGTATGTGTATTCAAACACCGATACTCAGAAACATGAGTAATAACGACGACGAGAAAATATCATGCAAAAAAGACTGACGAGATTACTTTCTGGATTAGCTACCACGCTCGCTGTTTCAATGTCTGCAAGCTTCGCCGGCTATGCGTCTACAGTAGTGACCAACGTGACTGGGTATACGCTAAACCCGCAGGGTGAAATGGTAACCTTCAACACAATAGTGTTTGATGAAGGTAAAGTAGTGCAACTTAATCCCACCGAAATGCCAGCTGATGCAACAGTGATTGACGGCAACAATAAAGTATTACTGCCGGGGTTGATTGATGCTCACGGGCATTTGCTCGGTTTGGGCGGTAACTTAATGGAAGTCGATTTACGCGAGAGTTCCTCAATGCAACAGGCAGCCCAATGGGTAGCTGACTATGCCATGATGCATGCTGACCAAGAGTGGATAAAAGGCCGCGGATGGAATCAGGAGTTATGGAGTGATCGCTCATTCCCAACAGCCGCTGTACTCGATGCTAAACTGAAAAATAAACCCGTCTGGTTGACGCGAGTCGATGGCCATGCCGCTTGGGTGAATAGTAAAGCGTTACAGATGGCGGGTATCAATGACAGTACGCCTGACCCCGCTGGAGGCCAAATTTTGCGCGATGCTGATGGCAAGGCAACAGGTGTGTTGATTGACCATGCCATGGATTTAGTGTCAGCGATAATGCCAAAAGATTCAGCGTCACTCTATGCAGCACAACTCAACGCTGCAGGCGAGCATTTGCATTCGGTTGGCATAACCGCCATGCACGATGCGGGTATTGGCCATCATGTCTACGACTTTTACTTGGCGCGAGCCGCTCAGGGTGAACTGCCCGTGCGTGTTTATGCCATGCTAAGTGCGACAGATCCGCTGCTACCAGAGATGCTAGATGTTGGCATTATTCGCAGCCAAGACGACTTTTTACATGTGCGCAGCGTAAAAGCTTATGGCGACGGAGCATTGGGTAGCCGAGGTGCTGCGTTAATCAAGCCATATTCAGATGCACCTCATCAGCATGGGTTATTACTAACGCAACCTGAAGATTTTCCCAAAGTAGTACAGCAAGTGTTAGGCGCGGGTTTCCAGTTGAACTTTCATGCCATTGGGGATAAAGCCAATCAGTTAGTACTTGATGAATTTGAGCGTACCTTTGAGCTACTGGGTGGCCAAGCCCTGCGTAACCGAATTGAACACGCGCAAATCATTGCGGTTGAAGATTTGCCTCGCTTTGCCGAGTTGAAAGTATTGCCGTCGATGCAACCTACTCATGCCACCAGCGACATGAATATGGCGGAAGATCGCTTGGGTAAAGCTCGGATGGAAGGTGCCTATGCATGGAAAACATTATTGAACAGTGGTATTCCAATGCCACTAGGTTCAGACTTTCCGGTTGAGTTGGCCAATCCATTCTACGGCTTACATGCCGCAGTTACTCGCCAAGACCGCAATAATCAACCCGTCGCTGGTTGGTATCCCGAACAGGCTATGAGTATTCAACAAGCTTGGCGCTTACTCTACGTCAACAATTTTCAATGTATTGGTTGCACCCACTTTTTCCATTTCATCACCGTAAGTTAAGATGATGCTGTCACCACTTTTGACTAGCCCTTTTTCTTTTAACGATGCAATAACGTCGTATTTCAAACGGCCTGGTTCACTGTTAGATGAGTCGAAGAAAACTGGCTTAACACCACGACAAAGCGCCATCGTATTTAGTGTAGACTCGTGACGTGACATGGCAATTATTGGCAATGAAGTTGTAATGCGAGACATAAGTGTTGGCGTGCTGCCGCTTTCTGTTAAACCGACAATGGCTTTTACGCTTGGTAAGTGGTTAGCGGCATAAACAGCTGATAGGGCAATAGATTCACTTGTTGAAGAGAATTGTTCGTCCATGCGGTGTTTTGAAAGCTTAACACTTGGGTGGGTTTCTGCACCTTCACAAACTCGAGCCATAGCTGCAACGGTCTCAATAGGGTAGTTACCTGCAGCAGTTTCAGCCGATAACATTACCGCGTCAGTACCGTCTAGTACCGCATTGGCTACGTCCATGACCTCTGCACGAGTAGGCATCGGGCTGTCAATCATCGACTCCATCATTTGCGTTGCAGTGATCACCACTTTGTTTAACTGGCGAGAGCGAGAAATCAGCTTTTTCTGCACACCCACAAGCTCTGCATCACCAATTTCAACACCAAGATCGCCACGGGCAACCATTACCGCATCTGACGCTCTGATGATGTCGTCCATCGCTTCATCACTTGCTACAGTCTCAGCGCGTTCAACTTTGGCGCAAATTTTTGCATAGCAACCTGCTGCTTCAGCAAGCTCTCGCGCGTAGTTCAGATCTGCGCCACTGCGCGGGAAAGATACCGCAAGGTAGTCAACGCCAATTTTAGCCGCCGTCTTAATGTCTTCTTTGTCTTTCTCAGTTAAGGCATCAGCAGACAGACCACCACCTTGGCGGTTAATTCCTTTGTTGTTGGAAAGTTTGCCACCAACGGTTACTTCAGTAATAACTTTACGCCCTTCAACACCGGTCACTTTAAGCTGAATGCGTCCATCGTCTAGAAGCAAAATATCGCCAGCAGATACATCGTCGGGTAGGGCTTTATAATCAATGCCCACTTGCTCGGCGTTGCCTTCATCTCTACCTAGTTCTGCGTCAAGAATAAAGGTTGCACCCACCGCTAGTTGAACAGGACCTTCTGAAAAGCGGGCTACGCGAATTTTAGGGCCTTGAAGATCGCCCAAAATGGCGACGTATTTTCCAAGGTTTTGCGCTGCCTGGCGAACGCGCTTTGCTCGTTCAATATGATCCTCAGCCTGACCGTGAGAGAAATTCATTCGCACAGTGTTTGCACCTGCCGCGATTAACGCTTGAATTTTTTCTAGGGTGTCTGTTGAAGGACCAAGTGTGGCAAGAATTTTTGTTCTTCTAGTCATGAGATTCCGTCGCTGTTTCTAAGTTAGAAATGACAAAGAGTGATTGGTATCGGGTGATCCCCGCTACCTGTAATCGCTTTACGTAATTTTATTACAGAATAGTAGTTTAATTTGACAAAAATGTGAATGAAAGAAAGAAAAACTGCCAACTGGCTCGACCAGTTGCGGTGTTTTTTTGAATTCTGAACAAAATTTACAACGCGAAAGCAAAGAGCAAATCTTATTCTCCAATCACATTTTTAATTCACGTATTTAATTCACGTAGTGTAGAAATAAAAAGACGCTGTTAAGTAGGGTAGGACGCCATTAACGATATAGCAAATTGACCGAATAAACCGGTGTGTTGCTACACATCGTCAGTGGCTTTTTGAGCAGTGCCAAAGTGCACTTTGCGGATGGCTCATTGAGGCCGCATTGAGGACTAATTTACCGCTCGATTGAATTATTAGTAGTTTAGTCGTTTCGCTTCTCAAAGCGCGAGCCGCGCAATGTGTCTTTAACCCGCTTTAAATTCTCTCTAAACTTATTGCCTCGGCGCAGCGTAAAGCCTGTTGCAAGTACATCAATCAAGGTTAACTGCGCAATACGAGATGCCATAGGCATGTACATGTCGGTATCTTCTGGTACTTCAAGTGATAATACATAGCTACATTCTTGAGCCAGTGGGCTATCTGCAGAAGTAATGCCTACCACGGTTGCATCGTTCATGCGTGCAATTTGGGCAATCTCAACTAAGCTTTTTGTTCGTCCGGTATGACTTATCAAAACAACAACATCGCCGTCTGAACAATTCATACAACTCATGCGTTGCATGAGGATGTCTTCAAAGTACACAACGGGAACGTTGAATCGAAAGAACTTATTCAGCGCATCGTGAGCAACAGATGCTGAAGCGCCCAATCCGAAAAACGAAATTTTCTGAGCCTGAGTCAGCAGGTCGACTACACGATTAACAACATTGACGTTGACTGACTGACGGGCAACTTCAAGCGAGGCCATAGTCGACTCAAAAATCTTATTCGTGTATTCATCCGGACTGTCATTTTCATCAACGTGTCGGTTAACGTAGGGCGTGCCATTCGCCAAACTTTGCGCTAAATGGAGTTTAAAGTCTGGAAAGCCTTTCGTATCGAGCCTTCGACAGAATCGGTTAACAGTAGGTTCACTAACATCCGACATCTTAGCTAGGGTTGCTATACTCGAATGAATGGCTGTTTGTGGATTAGCCAAAATGACTTCAGCCACTTTTTTCTCAGATTTACTGAATGCCGCTTGATTTTGTGTGATTTTTTCTAAAATGTTCATACAGATATAGCAGTTAGTTAGCACAATTTATTGTAAGGTACACCCGTAATAGTACCCAATGTGACGTCTGTGACAAGAAAAATGTAATTTTTTGACAAATTTTGTTGTTTTTCACAGGGTAAATAAGGGTAAACTGAGGGAAATGGTAAAGATTCGGATCCTATGGTTGGTTCAAGTTGTAATTTTACTACATTTGGTGTTAACTATACGGTAAAAATAGTCGTTAGTGTTGTAAACAATTTTATAATACGCTGCGAGCATATACATTTATAAGGTCGACGAATATGGTACTGGATAATTCCTACGAGCCCTGTGATTTTGTACTTTTTGGTACGCTGGGAGATCTTTCACGACGCAAGTTATTGCCTTCTTTATATCAGTTAGAAAAAGCTAACTTGATGCACCCAGACACTACTATTGTTGGTGTGGCGCGTCAGGAAATGGAGCTTGAAGCATATATTGAAGAAGTTCACGCCAACCTTATTAAGTTTGGTGAAAAGAACTTATGTGAAGAAACTTGGGAACGCATGAAAGCGCGTTTGCATTACGCATGCGTAGACATGAAAGATGTGGAAAGTTACTGCGTTTTAGACGACCACGTTGACCCAACTCGCACCATGGTGTGTTACTTAGCTACACCGCCT
>NZ_JAKREZ010000058.1:0-12087 GCF_022348345.1 Alteromonas sp. CNT1-28
AAGCTTCAAGCTCTTTCTTATTCATGTTCATCTGCCTATCCTTAACTCTCTATAGAGTAAATTGAGATAGGCAGTTACACAAAATTAGTTACAGTCTCACTACTTATGCACCTGTTATTGCGATTTTTTCTGTGGCAGCTCTGCTATCGTTAGCATTCCAGTTCTTTGTTTCTGAAGACTTCATCTCTATAAGAACACTGGTTCTCTTTATTGCTTTCTCAATGACACTACTTGCAGTTCAAAAATTGAAGGATTTGTATAGTTTTACAAATTCGTTCATAACCTACGATTTGTTGGCAATGAGGTGGCTTCGATATGGTTACATCTACCCATTTCTTGAAGCCTACGCGGGGATAGGAATGGTAGCTCAACTGCCTGCCATAGCTGTTGCGCCATTTTCACTATTTATAGGAACCGTTGGGGCAATTTCTGTCTTTAAAGCAGTATATGTGGATAAACGGGAGCTCAAATGTGCTTGTGTCGGTGGGGACAGTAACGTGCCGTTAGGTTTTGTTTCACTATCAGAAAACATTTTTATGATAGCAGGCGCATTACTCATGTTATCTTTTTAGTTACAAGAGTTGCTTATCGACTAAACTTAATAAAAGTAACTCTATCAGCTTTTAAGATTGAAAAGACTGCTTGTTTAACTACATAGGAAGTTGTTTATCTTAGTTACAAGCAAATGTCATTGATTAAAGTGTCCTTAAGACTTATCTTGTCTAAGGGAATAACGTCGCGTAAAGGTTGAGAGCAAATACAAAGTTATGAGATCTATTATTTTCACACTATGCATTGGATATTTATTGGTACTGTTTACCGTGCCAGTTGATGCGTGTGAAATGAAAATGGATGAACATAGCTCATTAACTAAGGTTTCTCACAAATTCGCAGACGCTCATGAGGAGAAACGTAGCAGTTCACCTAGTTCTAAGCATCAAAGCGCTCACACTGATGGACACCCCTCGCATTCGGGTAAATCAGGTTGCTGCAATGATGGATGTATGTGTATAGCTACCAATTGCTACCACTTTACAAGTCTTTTTTACGTTCCCATTCGTCAATTTGAAACAACGTTTGCTGAGCAGTATGACATTATCGCTCTAGCTGTTCCCTTCAAAATTTTCACTCCACCTTTTCGTCCACCGATAGCCTAAGGCACTGACTTAGTTAGTAATACTTTTTAAATGGATGAACTTCCTTCGTCCAGTTAGTATCAATTCAAAGGCTAAAAACTATGAAAAATTCTATCGACAACGGTCGCAGAAGATTTGTGCTCGGTGCCCTAACCTCGAGCGCTGCGGCTGCGTTAACCAACGTTAGTCCTCTATGGGCAGCACCTGTTGGTCGCCATTTTAAAGATCAAGTTTTGACAGGTGATATTAAAAATCTCAATGTGTCAAAAGCGCAATTGCCAATAGGCTCAAATATGGGCTCACCTATAACGATCAACGGTCAAATGCCGGGCCCGTTGATTAGATTGAAAGAAGGACAGCGAGCGCACCTCAATGTAACTAACCACCTTAACCAAGATACTTCAATACACTGGCACGGGATTATTTTACCACCAGATATGGATGGCGTTCCGGGAGTTTCCTTTGCCGGAATAAAACCTGGCGAAACATTTAAATATGCATTCGATGTCGAGCAAAACGGCACCTACTGGTACCACAGTCATTCAGGCCTCCAAGAACAGTTGGGCCATTTAGGACCTCTTGTGATCGACCCTGCAAATGGAGACATTGGGGCTGATAGGGAACATACAATTATTTTAAGCGATTGGACGTTTTCAGACCCCCATGAAGTTATGCGAAAACTGAAGGTAGCGGAAGGTTATTACAATTATCAAAAGCGAACTATTTTCGACACGTTAGAAGACGTAAAGAAAAAAGGGTTTGCCGATACATGGGAAGAGCGTGCTATGTGGGGTGCAATGCGTATGAGCCCTCGCGATATAGCTGACGTTACAGGCAGTACATATACATACTTAATGAATGGCCGGACACCACAGGACAACTGGCAGGCCCTGTTTAAAGTAGGCGAAAAAATCCGGTTGAGGATTATAAATGGTTCTGCGATGACTTATTTCGACTTTCGCATCCCAGGGCTTGAAATGACGGTTGTAGCTGCAGATGGTCAGCCTGTTAAACCAGTAAATGTGGATGAATTTCGAATTGCAGTAGCGGAAACTTATGACGTAATCGTTCAGCCAAAAGAGCGAAAAGCTTATACCTTTTTTGCGGAAAGTTTTGATAGAAGTGGATATGCGCGTGGCACCCTAACCCCGTCAATTGGCCTTACTGCAGAGGTTCCCCCACAGCGAGTTATCACAGAGCGTGGCATGGCGGCGATGGGGATGGACATGTCTGGTATGAAAGGCATGAATATGGATAAGCCCAAGGTCGACAGCTCGGGCATGGCTGCTCCAAAAGGTGAAATGAAAGGAATGGGGCAGCATAGCGCCCATACAATGCATGGCACCCAAATGGAAGGAGAAATGACCCCCTCCAAAAAGCTCCCAGTAGAAAGCATAGACATTGTCCACAGCGAAGACGGGCACGGCGCTGGTGCAGCGATGATTGCTAAAAATCCAAGCTCTAGGTTGGATGAACCTGGGATCGGTTTGGAAGACAGCCCACATCGTGTCCTTGTTTATACAGATTTAGTCGGTGAAAGTCCTTGGCCTGACGAAAGAGAGCCGGAACGTCAAATTGAGCTTCACTTAACGGGCAATATGGAAAGGTACATGTGGTCGTTCGATGGCAAAAAGTTTAGTGAAGTAGACGGATATGTACGTTTCAATTATGGCGAGAGACTACGTCTGATCTTGGTTAATGACACTATGATGGATCACCCTATTCATTTACATGGTATGTGGATGGAACTTGAAAACGGCCAATATCCAAGACCTCGTAAACACACGATCAGCCTCAAGCCTGGAGAGAAGGTCTCGTTACAAATCAGCGCAGATGCCCCCGGTGAGTGGGCGTTTCATTGTCACCTGCTATACCACATGGAAGCAGGTATGTTTCGTGTTGTACAGGTCGCATAGGAGATTAAAATGAAACAGATATTAATAGCAGGCCTAATAACATTAACTTTGAGCGTTGACAATGCTTTGGCTCAATCAAGAGATGACTGGCCATCTCCTATTCCTAATGAATATTTTGGCCAAGTTCTATTTGACCGGCTTGAATATACTCGCACTGATGAGCAGCAAAATATAGCGGTCTGGGACATGCAGGCGTGGTATGGCGGAGATTACCATCGTCTTGTTTTTAAAAGCGAAGGCGAAAATACACAAAACGATGGAATGCCTACTGATCTGGAACGAGCAGAACTGTTGTACGGTTATCTCGTTTCTTCTTTTTGGTCTATACAATTTGGTGTGGGCACAAAGGGAGAGCTGTCATCCGATGCGGATTTGGAAAACTATGCGGTGGTCAGTTATCAAGGTCTAGCGCCTTACTGGTTTGAAATGGAAAATTCACTGCGTATTAACGAAGACGGTGACATGCAGTTCATCAATGAAACCGAATATGACTGGCAACTAAGTCAAGTTTCCTATCTGCAACCGCGACTGGAAGTTGTTGCCAACCTCACCGATTCTGAAAAGTATGACCGTCAAAGCGGGTTGAGTAATATTCGTATTGGTTTGCGATATCGGCATGAAATAGTGAGGGAGGTAGCACCTTATGTCGGTGTTTATTACAGCAAAGCTTTGGGAAATACAGCTGATGCATTAAAGGCTGAAGGCAAGTCAACCAGTGAAACTGGTGTAGTGTTAGGTGCAAGGATTTGGTTTTAAACGCCCTACGCTAAAAATGAAATAACTGGTATGCCATTGCCAGTTATTTCTTTCTACACGTCTTCGAATTTGTTTTGTAATGGGCCTGTGTCCTTATATTTGCTGCAGGTTGCTTTTGTTGTTACTCAGGCTCACATGACATAAAGGAGTAACCAATATGAATGAACACGAGCATTCAAACAGGAAAGATTCGTTAAGCCTCTGGGGCGCGGTATCGATGGGAACTGGTGTAATGATAGGTGCTGGTATATTTGCTTTAACCGGGCAAATAGCAGAGCTGGCAGGCACATGGTTTCCTTTTGCGTTTTTAGTTGCAGCGATAATTGCAGGGTTTAGCTCATACAGTTACATCAAAATGGCACAGAAATACCCCTCTGCAGGTGGTATCGCCATGTTTCTGAAAAAAGCCTATGGTAGAGGTCTGCTGACTGGTGCCTGTGCATTGCTAATGTTTTTTTCCATGGTTATCAATGAAAGTTTGGTAGCCCGCACTTTTGGCACTTATGTCCTACAATTGTTTGACTCTCAGGGCGCTGAGTGGCTTATACCAGCGCTTGGCGTGAGTCTTCTTATTGTGGCATTCATTGTTAATATTTTGAGTAATCAATTCATACAGACCCTCTCATTTATTATGGTTTTTATCAAAATAGCAGGACTTGCAGTTTTGGCAATTGGTGGGCTGTGGGCAACCGGTTTGTCGTTTGAGAGCGTTTCAGCTCAACCGCAAGATACCAGCGCAACCGGTTTTCTCGGAGCCGTGGCACTTGGTATTTTGGGATACAAAGGATTCACTACAATCACAAACAGCGGAGGCGAGCTCAAACAACCAGAAAAAAATGTAGGAAGGGCCATAGTCATTTCTATATCCATTTGTGTGGTACTTTATGTTTTTGTCGCAGTTGCAGTAGGAGCAAATTTATCAATTGGCGAAATAATACAGGCAAAAGATTATTCGCTTGCTGAAGCATCTCGACCCGCATTCGGCCAGTATGGTGCTTGGTTTACTATAGCTTTCGCGATTATTGCCACGTCTTCCGGTGTCGTTGCCAGCATCTTCGCTGTTTCAAGAATGCTATCGATGCTTACATCAATGCAACTTGTGCCTCACCGTCATTTTTCATTACCGGGAGATATAAGAAGACATTCCTTAATTTATACGTTAGTCATCGCAATATTTCTTACCATATTCTTCGATTTGAGCCGCATAGCCTCCATCGGTGTAGTTTTTTATATCGTAATGGATATCTTCATCCACTGGGGAGTGTTCAAGCATTTACGAGATGATGTGCAAGCTAAAGCTTGGGTACTAGTCAGTGCAATTATTCTCGATATCATTGTTCTTCTATCTTTTATGTGGGTGAAAGCAAAATCAGATATCTTCATTGTTGGGATTTCTGTGGCTGGACTTCTTATCGTATTCGCGGCTGAGAAATGGTTTCTAAAGCTCCATGCGTATGATGATGATGATAAAAATTATAACTGATGCAAATCATTGAAGCTGTTCATGAACTACATCGACGGAGTAAGACAATATTCAGCGTAGGCAGAGTAGCAGCCTAAAAGGTAAGCGCAGTTGTTATGAATAGGAAAGGAATTAACCGGCATTAGCGTGCCGGTTATTTTTACTCGTGGCACACTTTAACCGCTTTTTTGCTGCTTCAGTGTATTCATTATTTCAGCAAACTCCTGTCCTTTTGACTCAGGTGGCTGGCTACAACCCTGCTTCTCTGTATTGGTTTGACTGGGTAGTTGCATGGCTTGCTGTAAGGCTAATTCTGAATTATTGGTTATCATAATATCTCACCGTTAGTTTAAATTTATGTGGCAGTAGATATCAGCAAATATCGTACCTGTGCTAAAAGGACAAATACTGACTATTTATTTAGCCCTCACTACTACAGCTGCCTATTGTAAATACTGGCAATAAGCCAACCCAGTACACCTGCGAACAAAGCCCATAAAGCTCCGCCTATCACTACACCCAATAAAGGCACGTTCCATATCATCCCTTGCCAGTCTGAAAACATTATATTACCAGCCATGGGTGACATCATGTCGGGCATTGTAATAATGAACAAAGAACTAACAACTAACAACACTCTCGAAGCTGAACGATGCGGCGCACGCGAACGCAAATACATTTTCTCGAATTTTCATCTTACGCCTCCTTAAAGCCAGCATCATAATGTAACGACATCGCTCAGCATTGTTGTTGAGTGAGAACGTAGAGCACAATAAGGTTATGTACGCTTCCTGTGAGCGCCCTGCGGCAAGTGGTGGCAACTCCACGGTTTGTGCGTCGCATTGTCTTTTATATTTTGATCTACAAACTGGTAATAACCTTCTTTTGTGTGTGTCCACCAGTCATTGTGAAGATCTGCGCCGTGTTTTCGAATGATCGCTTCAATACCGTCTAAATCGATATGTGTCGCATCATATGCCAGGTGAATAGCCCCTTCTTTGATGTTGTAGCTCACCTCATCAATGCCAAAGAGCTTGTCAATCTCTTCAATTAGGGGCTCGCAATTTGCCTCATAGACATTGCTGAGCCGTAAATTCCGAACGACTAAATTTGCTTCTCTGACACCGACTCTGTGGTCTAAATCACTCATATCTATCTCCTCGGGTGTTAATTTGAATGTTTATGAGATTCGGGTGAATGGCTTCCATCCATTTTCGACATCATTACTTCCATCATCTTAAGATGCCTTTCTGCCATATCAACTTGGTTTTGCATGGGTTGCCCTTCCATTTTTTCGTGCATTATATGCATCATTCCCATCATGGATTGCATGTGTTTTTTCATCATTTCACGCTGCTTGCTGGGATTCTTTTCTTCTTTGATAGCGTTAACTTCTTCCTTCATCGACTTTATTTTTGCATTCATCATATGCATATCTTGGCCACGCATAGGCATTCCCGTTTGAATCTCTGGCTTGTCTGAGCCCTTATGCTCATGCTCTTCCATTTGTTGAGCTTGCGATGTTGCAGCCATTACTAATGTGGTTGAAAAAATGATTGATTTAGTGAATTTTTTCATGGTTTTCACCTTTTAATTTAAAGTTGAGGTTTGGGATCCAGCCAGGTGTCGTGTTGATATAGCTCACATACTCATCGCCAAATTCAGCAATAGCCAGAGCTTCTTCACGCTTTGCCAGTTTCACATACACAACAACTAAAACTGGAAACATGACCAGTGTGGGAATGGTCGGCCATTGCAACAAAAAACCGAACATGATCAGTATGAAGGCTAAATATTGAGGGTGGCGACACCGCGCATACCATCCAGTCTTAGCTAAGTGATGGTTCTTCTGAGCGTGGTGCAGCACATTCCATGCTGAGGACAAGATAAAGAATCCTGCAACAATAAATACCATACTGGCGATATGAAATGGGTCCCAGTGGGCGTCGCCTTTAAAACCAAAGAAAGTATGCAACAGATGTCCGTTTTCGTGCGCAAAAAAGTTTACTTCCGGATAGGTTTCAGCAAGCCATCCTGACAAGAAATAAATAGTCAGTGGGAAGCCATACATTTCGGTAAACAGGGCTACAATAAACGCAGAAAATACCCCCAAACTTCGCCAGTCGGTGGAAGATTTTGGCTTTACAAAACTGAATGCAAAAAAGATAAAAATAGCTGAGTTCAGTATCACCATTGACCATAAGCCATAATCATATGTATCATTCATCTTGGTTGTCCTTTTTAAGTGACTCCTTTCGGCCTTCCTCCAACCCCTGAATGTATCCATCACGATAAGCCGCGTTGTTATCACTCAATTCCTGAAAACTTTTCTGCTTATTGTCACTGTCGCGAGAATGTTCGTGGGCGTGTCCGTGTTTACCGTGGCTACTGTGCATGAACATATGCATGAATGGGCACAGCAATAAAATCAAATAGGGAAGAAACTGAAGGACATGATGACCATGTTCGAAAATTAAAAAATAAGTAACGGCAGCGATCATCGCTAATGCTGCCCACCCTGTAGGTGTTGACCAAAATCTGGGGTGACTGTTTTTCATGACTCCTCCTATACCACCGTAAGAACACCGCGATACATCTGCATCTGGCAGTGAAAAGTATGTTCGCCCTGTGGGACGTTTTCGAGGTGAATTGGTGTTACCTCATTAAGCGTTAGCTGCTCACTGATATCTAATGAAGGAATTAGCAGTACTTCGGAACAGGGAGACTCATCTTTGCGCAAAAACTTCAACGTAACAGATTGGTTTGCGTTTACCTGAATAGACGCTGGTGAGTACACGCCATTTTTTACTTCTATGAGTATTTCGTTACTTTCAGTAACTGTCTGATCAGGCTTGTATAACCAAAACCACCAAATAATCAGTGCAATACCCGTAAGTCCTACAATATTAATTATCATCATAAGAAAACTCCTTAGTGGTCCTTTGCCTTGAATAGGCGAAGCCGGTTCGCATTTGATACCACTGTTAACGAAGAAAATGCCATGGCGGCTCCGGCGATAACTGGGCTTAGCAATACTCCGAAAAATGGATAGAGCACGCCCGCCGCAAAAGGTATACCTGCTACGTTGTAGATAAAGGCTCCAAACAAGTTTTGCTTAATGTTGCGCAAGGTGGCTTTACTAACCGCTATAGCATCGGCCAGACCATGCAACGAGCCGCGCATCAGGGTGATATCGGCGCTTTCAATGGCAACGTCCGTTCCTGTACCAATGGCAAAGCCAACATCAGCCAAGGCAAGAGCCGGAGCATCGTTAATTCCATCACCAGTCATACCCACTACTTCTCTCTGCTGCTGTAATTCATGTACTTTGTTGGCCTTATCTTCGGGCAATACTTCAGCAAAAAACTCGCTTATTGCCGCTTTCTTTGCCACTGCAGCAGCAGTTTCTTTGTTGTCCCCCGTTAACATGATGACCCGGATATCATTAGCCTGAAGACGCTTGATGGCAGAAACAGAGTCAGGTTTTATCGGGTCGGCAACCGCTATGATGGCAGCAAGTTGTCCATCTACAGCGAAATACATGGGAGTTTTGGCGTCTTTGGCCAGTGTTTGTGCTTTCTCTGAATAATTACCTATGCCCACCCCTTTTGAAGCCATAAGCTTGCTGTTACCAAACAATAAGGCCTTTCCTTCACAACGGCCTTCAACCCCCATACCGGTAATCGCATTAAACTCTTCGGTTTTCAGCAGCTCAATGCCCTGGTCGTGGGCACTTTCTACTATCGCCATTGCTAATGGGTGCTCTGAACCATTTTCCAGACTAGCTGCCAATTGCAGCACTGTCTTTTCATCACTGAAATTGGCTAAAATTATGTCAGTGACCTTGGGTGTACCTTCCGTAATCGTTCCGGTTTTATCCAGTATCATCACACTGATTTTTGATGCCGTTTGTAGCGCTTCGCCGTTGCGAATTAGCACGCCGGCTTCAGCAGCCTTTCCAACCCCCACCATAACTGACATCGGCGTGGCTAGGCCCAATGCACATGGACAAGCAATGATCAATACAGTGGTGGCCGAAACTATGGCAAATGCCAGTGCGGGCTCAGGCCCAAAGTTCAGCCATGCTAGCGCACTGAGCACAGATATAATCATGACCACAGGAACAAAGTAAGCGGATATCACGTCGGCCAAGCGCCCAATAGGCGGCTTTGAATTTTGTGCGCGTTTAACCATTGCAATGATTTGCGCCAGTGCCGTGTCTTTACCTACTCGAGTTGCTTTAAATAGAAACATTCCTGACTTGTTGAGAGTTCCAGCAACGACTTCATCGTCATGTGATTTTTCAACTGGCATCGGTTCCCCGGTTAGCATTGACTCGTCGATTGACGTATGGCCTTCAACAACCACACCATCAACAGGCACTTTTTCTCCAGGCCTGACTTTGATGACATCGTTAAAAAGCACTTGCTCGATAGCGACCTGGACCTCTTTATTGTCGCGAATAACCGTGGCTGTTTTCGCTTGTAATCCAATTAAACGTTTGATTGCTTCTGAGGTTTTTCCGCGGGCTTTTAGTTCTAAGGCAAGCCCCAGATCAATTAGACCAATGATCATAGCTGTAGCTTCAAAATAAACGTGCCTTGCCATTAACGGCACTGCTTCAGGTACCAACACTACCAACATCGAATAGAACCATGCTGTGCCTGTACCAAGTGCAATGAGTGTATCCATATTGGCAGAATGATTTTTAAAGCTCTTCCACGCACCGATGTAAAAATGCCGGCCGGAAAAGAACATTACACCCAGCGTCAGTAGGCCAACTGCTAGCCACAACAACCTCTCGACATTAGTCTCGACCGTCATTTCGTCGACAACAATGCTATAAGTCATTAGAGGGATACCTAGCGAAAGCGCAATGAAAGTATCTCGCATCAGCTTTTTGTAATAGGTCCTATCCGCTGCTTCTTTTTCATCGACTACATCAGTGTCAGGCTTATCTTCGAAAGGCTTTGCGTTGTAACCAACGGACTCTACTGCTTGAACCAATAATTGAGAATCCGCTGTACCCGATACAAGTACTGTTCTGTCTGCAAAGTTCATTTCGGCATTCTGCACTCCCGGCGTCTGCTTCAAGGCAGCTTCTATTTTTCCAACGCAACTGGCACATCCGGCGCCTTCTATCACTAATTGTCGCTGTGTTACTTCTGCACTCATAGTGCTCTCCTTTTTTCCTATTTTTAGAAGACTTGTTTTTTGACGGACAACAATTTTTCTGAAGAAACACCTGCATTAAGTTCTGTCATTTATGTTTTCCTCCAGGACGGTGTGTTCAAACTCTTCTATTAAATGACAGACCACGTGTGAGGATGGGGCTTTGTCACCCATTGCTCCCCATTTCCTTACTGCCAGCATCATATTTTGCCTGAGTAACAACATTGCCTTAAATTGTCTTTCTGTTTCTGCTAGCCTTCTTGCAATTAAGGTTCTAACTAGGGGACAAGCGGTCTTTCCATTATCTGCTTCTCTGAGAATTTGCTTGATATCTTCAACTGAAAAACCTAAATGCCTTGCACTTAATATAAACCGCAACCTGGAAGCATCTTTCGTTGAATAGAATTTATAACCATTGTCAGATTTTGCCGGCGTTATTAACTGCAAGCGCGTGTAATAGCGAACAGTATCTGGCGTTGTAGCCAAGGCGCTTGCGATCTCTCTTACTTTCATAGTTGTTCCGATGTCTTTAACCTAAAATTTTACTTATACCTAAAGGCTAAACCTGTGTGTGGGACGCAGGTCAATAGGCATGTAACTCGTGAAACTTTCGGTTCTAAGATGTAATGCGTTTTTAAGTGAGGCGGATAATACTTGCTGTTCGTTTACTGATAGCAAACAGTGTCTTAATGTATATTAATTAAGCAGCTGATCGTCTAAGACATTCTTTGATTGCAATTGATTAGTAAAGAAAACTTAGAGAAAAGCCTCACTGAGTTTATGTGTAGCTCTTAATCGGAGGGTGGAAGGGAGGAGAGTGTATACCAATTAAAGGGGTAATATTTATATCTGAAAATGAGCTTTGCTTAATGTTTTCACTTATCAGAATTTCAATATTTGAAAGTATACAAAATTGGGTTAAAGAAGTTGCACAGTAAGCACCTATACAGCACGCGCATATCGATTGATCATTTCCTTCGCAGTGCTGTACATCCTGGTTCTTTTCTGAATGAAGTGTGTGATTATTTAAAGTAGTATGTTCTACGCTTGATAAGGAATCATTTGAGGACATATGAGATTCTGATGTGTCGTGACCATCACATTTAATTGGGTTCGTCATAGCAAAGCCGTGCTGTGAAAGCAGCGCAGCTATTAGTACTAATTTAAACCACTTATAAATGCCTGACACAATAAACTCCATCAGTGAGTAAGGGAATAGTAGCGGTATTCCGTTATTCTTACTTTGACGTAGATCAACACAACACAAAAAAGTGCTTAGGACCTTTAAACATTAAAGCCGTAATCAACTAGTTTAGTACTGTTGATTCATATAGCCTTAAACTACGCTTAGAAAGTACAACATAGCCATCATTTATAGCAATGCTTTTAATTAGTGCATCCTCAAAGATTATGCTACCGCACGTGAAATCGTGACTGAAAGTTGTGACTTCGACATCATTTGCGATATATAACGCGTTATCTAACGAAATAAGAATCCCAAAGTGCCCATACTGTCGAAGGGCATGACTAAATTGAGCGGTGTTTTGTAAGCGTCCGCTAATCCCACCTAACGCTTAGTAAACTGCCATGGTAGTAGTTGATCGATATTGGTTTCGGGCTTGCTGAGCTGCTCTAGGCAGTCCAT
>NZ_JAKREZ010000059.1:0-11709 GCF_022348345.1 Alteromonas sp. CNT1-28
CCTTGCCATTCGGATTATCTTCCCCTCAGTCAGGGTGATTCAGGTTTCTTTCAACCTGACGGGTTTGCCAGCTTCGCTGGGCAAACAAAAAAGCCCCGCGAGTGCGAGGCGATTAGAGTGGATTCAAAGTTTAGAAGCGTCTAATGTGAATTTAACTTTGAAAATATAGTTAAAATAACCAAAATAACGAATGGGACAATCCAAACGAATGAGTAAGCCACAAATGTCACATTTGCTAGCAATAGCACTGTGTTAATCGACACAACTATCAAAACAAATATTAATAAACTCTTCGACAATCTAAGATGTGAAACACAAATAGAAAAATCTTTTAGGAAGATGTAGTTAACGCCCATTACTAGCGGAATCAAGCTAATCCATATGGCAGTAGCTACGCCTTTTTCTATTACAAAAGCAATAAAAGCCAAAATGTAAATACACAAAAGACCTACTAGTTTTGTCTTGTCCAACAAAAACTTCGCCAATACCTGTTGGTGATTGTACGTTATCTCGTTCAATTAACACTCTCCAGAAACTTTACAACCTGTATTAACTGCGGTCGAAGCAGCGTTAGAGGCTGCTACACCTGCGGTAGATGCTGCTTGAATTGGAGCATTAGTAACAGCTTCTCTTGCAGCGTTAGCTCGATTAACTTGAGCATTTCTAGGGTTAGGCTTACCGGAAGCTATTCGCTCTAACCTGTTTGCTGCCTTTTCATTTAACTTATGTGAAGCAGAATTTGTTACGCTTGCAGATGCAGTATCACCAGCTGCTTTACCCAATGTTTGTCCAGCAATTACATCAACAGCAACACCAGTTAAAGTAACATCTTGGCCTTTAAGCGCAGCACTTCCCGCACTTATAGATGCGTCAGCAGCGACGTTACCAACTAGCTGCGCTGCTTTGCCTAGTTTAGCAATGTTGTTTGCCAAACCAACCCCTAACGCACCAGCTCCAGCAGATACTGCTACTGACTTAAAATCAAAACTATCTTGATTACCAGTGGCAATTAGTACTCCCTGTGCTACTGCATCCAACGCTCCACCGATAACCGCACCTAGAAGAAATTCTCCATTCGGATCGGTATATTTATATGGATTATTATTCACATATAAATATCTGTTGAAAGACATCACTGGGTTGGCAGCAGTATACCCAACAGGATCATTCGAATAAAACCGCCCGATAACTGGATCATAGTATCGTGCCTGCATATAAATTTATCGACACTACGAGCCATAGTGCACTATCAATAAAACATAATTGATCCAGTGTCTTAGCAGTATAGCTTAATTCTTGAAGTCAGTTGGTTAGAGGGCAAAAAAACAAAGCCCCGCGAGTGCGAGGCGATTGAGTTGGATTCAATTCGAGAAGAATGCTCCCGCAGCAAATTCTACTTGTAGTTTCCGATGTATATAGGTAGAAAAAATGCAACGAGAAACAGTATCAATCCGACTAGTAGTAGCAGCCTGCAAATACTAGCTTTCTTAATTAATTCGTCGTCATCAAGTAACCTATACTTTCCCTGTAATATATACATTACGAATTTATTCGAATTTGTAATCGTATTATTTTTAACGAAACCAACTTCTCCCAAGCTTTTATATGCTTCAATATGTCTTTGCTTAAGAATCTTGGTTACCTGTTTGAAACTAATAGAATAGAAAATAGTTACAGGAAACAAGCAAACGCATACTAATAGCCAAAGTGATTCTAAGCTTTCCATCATTAATTCGCCTTCTCTAATACTCTCGTTTTGACACCACCTGCTTTAGAGCTAACGCTAAAACCCGCTACAGGTCCAGCATGCACAGTTACGCCTAAGGAAGGTGTCCATTGGATAGTTGCTCCTCCACCTAGACCACTTCCTCCCATTACAGTTGTGGATGTTACTGGCCCAGTGGCATTTGCGTCAGGCTTAACTACAGTGAAGTTAGCAGTAGCGCTAACAGAAGCTCCGTATGCCGTCCCCGTTAAAGAGCCTTCAAGTTCTACGCCCTGTCCATCCAATGTTTGAGAATCTGCTGTTGTACTGGCAGTTACACCTAGCCCATGACCTGCCGTTCCAGAAGCGGTTACACTAGTTCGGCTAGCCAACTCACTACCAACAGTATCTACCGATTGGTTTACAGTGTCGATTCCAGACTGAACGGTTTCGGTTGCTTGGTTGGCACTGTCGAAACCAAATGCATTCGCAAGTACTTGACCGAGATCTGGCATCTCAACTTCCATTTCAGGACTCATCCCTGTTGGGTCAGTAAATTTATAAGGATTGTTATTAGCGTATGCATAGCGGTTAAAGCCTTGGATATTTCCTTGACTTAGGAAAGTTGCAGCGTTCACCGGATCATTCGAATAGAACCGACCTATGACTGGATCATAGTATCGTGCCTGCATATAAAATAATCCGAAATACGAACCAGAGTATTTTCATGCACTTAGGTGAGGTTTTTATGGTGGCGAGAACTCAGCTTCCGTGGCTATTTATAAAAGAACAACATCCATATCTGAATACAATTAAGTTAACATTTATAGGTTAAATTGCAACCAACTCTTAATGGTCAGAGCCACTGAAAAAGCGGTGCAAGAACACCGCTTATTAAGTTAGTTAAAGATAGTTTGGTCGCTCAATGCGGAAGGATGGGACTTTCCGTAAACTTCAGCCAGTTTTGAGCGCGAAACATGTGTATAGATTTGCGTAGTGGATATGTCAGCATGACCTAACATTTCTTGTACATGGCGCAGGTCAGCACCATTATCTAACATGGTAGTCGCAGTAGCGTGGCGAAATAGGTAGCAAGAGCCATTGCGCTTAATACCTGCCATCATCACTTTCGTCACCATCATTCAGCAGATATAGCGTATGGAGAGCTTTCAGGACATCGAAACGATTATGACCAGCGGCTATGAGTATTTTTACTTCACTCAGGTAATCATCATAGGTTTTCATAGTCACCCCTTCTTTTGGCTCCAATAATATAAGTTCTGTGCAACTTCTCATCTAAGGCTTCGTAAATATACAATTTAGGTTATATCTTTTGTTGTTTCCTGCTAACGAAGAGTCGTCATTGTGAGCAGATGTCTTCTAGCCCTGAGGAGGAGCCAGTCGAGCCAGGATAAGATATAACGAATTTTAGGTTACTTCGGTCTTTGGAGAAGTAGCTAAACTTTGCAAACAGTGTTTAGCAAGTCTTTCGCAACGTAGTCGGCCTGCAAAACCATGAAGCTCCCAATGTCGAACAACGGCTTTTATGGTAAATACCTTTTCTCCCCCGATTAGCCTCATAATGCGTTAGCTCATTGCCGGAAACCCGTGGTTGGTTCCATTTTCGAACATACCACGCTGTTATACCTTCTCTGGAATTGCCCGTCCGCCAGTAATAAGCTTAATGCGAAAGCGCGACAAGACGAGATGATACTAAGCGCATCTGGCTGCATGGTCTGTCTAATTATAGCGAATTCGCTATAATTAAAATCAAAGGCATCCCAAAGAGAAGTGAATGGATAACATTCAAGTCTTTGTCCTCAGCGGCACAGTAGCGACATTTGTCGGTTTCATCAGCAAGCTCCAATTTGCAAAGCAGCAGGCCAGAATCGGTGATTAGCTTCCAAGAATTTTGGGAAAGTTTTTCCTCGCTGATACCACTGATAGTTATATTTGCCGTGATCGTCGCAGGCGCGATGTACATCTTGCGTCACCCTGAGAAATTATGAGTGCGTACTAGGTTACGCTGCTTGTATTGCTTATTGTTGTTACCCAAGCGGGGTAACTTTGGCCCAAGCTTGTCGATGTGATGATTAATACTGCTAAGAAGGAATATGCAATAAGTGCATATTCCTTCTTAGCGCAGGTTGAGATGTTGTATTTTATGCAACAACTCGCTGCACACCCTAACGGAAGAATACAATGCTCGAAGAAGCCATTTTTTTATTGCCTTTAGCGGTGATGGTAGGTGCCACGATGTATGTCATAAAATACAAGAAGCGAGGTAAAGGGTAGTTCACTGGCTCCTAACGCGACGGATTAAAAGCGCTAGCACTCAGATAACGCCGATGGCGACAGACAAACTGATAAGGGGGGACGTATTCATTAACCCCCCTCATTCACAGAAAGCATTTAGAAGATATTAGGATGCAGCCGTTATCCCCATTCATCGCGAAAGTCGCCGTTATCGTCCTGGTGCTTAGCGCCATCTATTTCATTGCGTAAAACCTCAACAAATAATGCTTACTACGGTTTTTTCTCTTCGCGTGGCCTTTTATCGAAATGCTCACGCAGCTTTACCCACCTTCGCATATTTTTACGCACCTGAGCACGCTCCTGCTCACGTTGTGTCAGGTCACTATACTGGTACTCTTTCATAATTTTGCCACCTTGTTCTCTGGGCTTAAAAAGCCGCTTAATTAGTCATAATGAAAGTTTCATATTGATAAAGTCATAATGATACTTTCATTATGCGTTTTTTCTAATGTATTGGCCGCCTCGCGATTACGCTTCTATACTAACTTTACTTCCATTACAAAGATATTCCCGACATGCAAGAAGAAGAGGCTGAAAAAATACTGAAAGCCGCAGAGGAAGCGTGTTTCGATGCGATATTCGAGATTCATAAAGTTGCCCGCAGACACAATACCTCTATTGTAGTTGAAGTTGGCGGAGTCCCCGTCGAAAAAAACCTTTGACAGACAAAGAACTTAGCGCTCAACAGGCCAAAACCAGGAAAAGCAGATCTGGCTAAGTTTCCCAGAATTAGAGCCATGGTGGATGGTCAATGAGCATTGGTAACAACCTTAACCAGCATTCCGAAATTAAAAAAGCCCCACCATCGAAGGGCGGGGCTTTAGATTCAAAAATCAATGCATTTACTCTACGAAGTAGAGTGCCATCTCAAGAAATACTATAAAGATTTTCTATGAAAGACTTAAATTGTGAGTCTGCCTCAGGAAATGCTTGGTAAGCCAATTCGACATCTAAATACGATTCCTTAATCGCTTCTCTAACAGAGTTTTCAAAAACTAAACACCAATATTCATCATTAAACCAGCCACACCATCTTAAGCTATGATCAAAAACGTAAAACGAGATCATCTCATTACTTGAGCAAAAATGTAAATAGTCTTGCCAAGTAGCGCGTATTTTCTCATTGAGCCTGACTGTTTTTCCAGAAGACTTATAAACTCTTTCGAAATCCTCAGCAACAATTAGTTCATCACTTTCAGAACACTTAGACAATTTCAGAAGCGTCTCTTCAAACACACTTTCCGACATCCAGTTTTCGTCACCTTTACGATTGATGAAACCAACTGTACTTCTTTCTCTACGAACCACTGGAAAATTAGCAGGTTGAATTAACTCATCATTTATTGATTCTATCAGTTTGTTAATTTTATCTAGCGTCAAGAACTTTTTTCCTCTGGGTATCTAATCTTAATTTCAGTTTTACCATTGGGTTTTTGTACTTCTAAAGTTGGTGTTCCTTGCGGATAAGAGTCGCCACCTCCACTAGGATGAACATTCACTTTTCTTCCACTGCCGTCTCCAAGTTCGCCTCCTTGGCGGCTACCATCTGGTGATGACCATTCCGTACCTTCTGCAATCGGCAAACTCCCTAGGTCTCCAAGTGCGCCTTCAGCACCTCCAACTCCTTCTAATTGCCCTTTCTCTCCTGCTTCACCTTTGGCTGGTGACTTTCCATCTGTAATTCCATCAACTGGGTCAGCCGATTCATTGTGAAGCACTGCAAATGCCGCATTAGCCAGATGAGCAGACAGTGTTTTCCCAGTCAAAGCTCTGGTTGCAGAGTTTATACCGTTTCCAATACTCTGACCAATTCGCCACCCACCTTTTACAGCTAAAGCAGGATTCTCTCCATTGGGGTCAGTATATTTGTAAGGATTGTTATTAGCGTATGCATATCGGTTGAAGCCATGTATTCCCCCAGTTCCGCCTAAATGTTCCAGCGTACCAACCGGATCATTCGAATAGAAACGACCTATGACTGGATCATAGTATCGTGCCTGCATATAAGTTAGCCCAATGCTTTTATCGTGCTTATGGCCAGTATATCCAATCTCGTTTTCGCCAGAACTCGCATTCGTTTTCCCCCATTCCAGTCCGAATGGAGCATAACGAAGCCTTCTAACTAAGTTTCCGCTGTTATCAGTCTTTCCAGCAGAAGTTCCTAATATATCTGGGTGGATAAATGTAACTGCTCCAGCTCCCTGGTGTGCAACAAGTTGTGAGCCTAAATAGTAATTCTCTCTATTTGAACCATTTATCTTCTCATAGATAATTTGACCAAACATAGAGTAAAAAGAATAGCGAGTTCCTTCACTATCACTCGCTTTTACACGCTTTCCGTGGCCATCATAAACATAGCTATTCCCATTAGCATTAACCATTTCATTTGCTAAATTATAGGTGAAACTGTTAAAGCCATTGTTGGTAACATTTCCTCGGTCGTCATAACTAAAATCATAGCCTCTCATACCACTGGTTGATTGAAGCTGTTTACTTGAGTTATAGGCATAGTTAATGGTGCCCGCAATCGAATCTAGTTTCGTAATATTTCCCATTGTGTCGTAGTTCAGGTCACCAATGAGAGAATTACTACCATTTCTAATATTATCTAAGCGGTCTAACCCATCGTAGGTAAATCTTAAATCGTATGTATTTGATTGTTTATCATCCCAATAGGTAATGTTGCCATTAGCATCATAGGTGTATTGGTTGTAAACTATGTTATTACTTCCACAGGCACTTCGTTGTACTTTAGGTAGTCCAGAATTGTATAAAGATAAGCTGTTGATACAACCATTCTTCAGTTTTATTGACTTGTACTGACCATTAGCGTGGAATGAAATATTGCTCGCGAAAGAACCTACATTTTTAGGTTGCCCTAGGGCATTAGGGTTGTACCAAAGTCTTCCACCACCAGGGTAGCGCACGTTTAGTTTATTCCCATAATCATCGTACGCATAGGATACTGTCCAATCGACAGAGTCCAACCGCAAACGCTCGCTAGTCAGGAGGTTAAGATCGTTATAATTGTAATTTTGAGTTACGTCGCCATGGACTAGCTCTTTAAGATTACTATTCTTATCATAAGTAAAAAGCTTGCTGCTGGTACCATCGCCATACTCTACTTTTCGGACATTCCCCAAATTGTCATATGAAAGAGTCGTTTTTTCACTGTTGTAAACGTTGGAGTCGCAACTTGTAGTAGAGGTACTCACAGAGTCTCCAGATGCGGTCCAACTCAATTGGCCGATTGCATCGTACACGTAAGCGCTGCGCCCAATATCGTTGCGCACTGTTTTACACAGTTGCTGATAGGTATCATACACCCTATATTCAGTAAGACCGCCTTGATTGATACTCGTGAGATTGCCATATATATTATAATTTAATGTAGTGATAACACCATGCGGGGCACTAATTTGCGTTGCGACACTTTGCTCTGGTGAACCATAAGCAAGAAAAGAAGTGGTTGTTGTGTTCCCTTCATTGTCATTTACCTGCACTCTATTATTTGAGAGGTAGCTATAACTAATGCTTCCTGATGTAGTATTATCATCAGCCCTTATCAACCTTCCCAACCCATCATATTGGTTCACTACACCGTATGGGGTACTGTGGAGAGAGTGTGGTTTACTTTGATAAGTTAAGCGGTTGAAAGCATCATAACCCTGTCTGGTGTAACGCTTACTAGAGCTAATAGATTTGTCTCTTTCTCGACTCACGATGGGACGTAGGAGACCATCAAAGTAGGTAATCTTTTCGTAGTTTCCTTTTGTTACCGTTTGCTTTAAATAGCCTGCACTTAGATAACTAAAGCCCTCGTTACTTGTAGTCGTAGAGTAACTAATAGAAGTGTCGTACCACGAGCTATTACACGGCGATACCAAATCAGTCCTACCCATCGAGTCATGAGAGTAAGTAATACATTCTCCCAAGAAGTCAGTTTTTTTCGTTATCCACCCGTTGTTATCTACGACTCGGTACGCGTACTGACTTGAGGTCGAGAGACTTTGGGGGGTCCGTATGGTCTGCGCAATACCTCGTTTATAGTTGCTAAACTCAACCCAACGATTAGTACCATTATGACGAACTATTTTTGGAAGCCCTTTTTGAGAGCCTGAGGTATGGTAGCTCTCATTACGCTTGTACCACCGACCATATGCATAGTGGTAATTTGGCAATGATTTATATACACCAGAAGCGCTATGATAAGTTGTTTTCTGTGTTTCTTTGTAGCTACTGCCATTACTAGAAACTAGGGTTCTACTCGGCAAACCAATAAGCCAATTACGGGTATCATGATAAAAATAGTTTTTTGTATACCGCTTCGAACTCTTATAGTTATTAGACTCCGTTGTAAGAAGCGGATAACCATATTTATCGAACCCCGAATAAATAGTTGTATATATATCGTTACCATAATCAAGGTAATTTGTTATTACACTTTTTTCTAGAAGTACCCGATGGTCATCCTTCTCGGTGTTAGAGAGAGTATTACCCAAAAAGCTGCCGATTTTTTCTCCGCCTTTCCAATAAATTAGAGTTTTAGAAAGTAAAGTAGAATTTGAACCAAAGTTTTCAATCTTTTGAGTTTTTCCTTCTTTCCAATCGAATGTTCGGAAAAGTGTTTCTACTTGTCGACTTCCATCTGGCTTCAATATTGTAGTGGTTTTGGTTGGAAGAATACTGCTGGAATTATTATCTTCAAAAGCACCTTCGTTTTCAGAGTATGAATAGCTCCAGCTATATTCCATCCCATTTAAGGAGGGCTTGATTACCTTTTCTGTAAGAGACATATAGTGAGTATTGGGATAAAACAGCCTTTTGCCTGTTGGGGCGTGGACGGCAAGTGGCACCTTAGTTCGACCATGAAGCGTTTCCTTTACTTTGAAGAGTGCTGTAGCTCCATTAGGGTGCTTCATATTAGCGACACCGACCTCTGTTACGCTATCAGTTCTTGAAGGAAACTTGTCAAAATCCGAAAAATCGTATTCCCAAAAAGTACCATCCGGTCTGATTACTCTTTTTAATTCGCTATTACTATACTCATAGCTCCATTTGCGCCCATTTGCGGTTATTGATGAAACCTCTGTCCCTGAATATTCAAAGGTAACAATAACACCGTCAGAGCTTTGAATTTTTTTTATGAATCCCGATTCATAGGTATAAGAAATGGAATTATCAAATCTATCTGTTATTTTAGTAACTAGAAGGTGGGCGGTCGACATGCCTCTAGGTACGCTGCCCATTTTGGGCGCGTAAGTTAATTGTCCAAATTCGTATTTCGTTCCATTAGGTGCTGTTGCAACGTACTTATCATTGGCGCAACTCACGTGCCAATTTGACTCCGATATAAATAGCGAACTATCTGGCTCCGAAATATTTCCTATAGACCTTAATAGCAAGCTATTTGAATCAACACCTCCTAGAAAAGGGCCATTTGGAGCATCTGATGCTTCCCCTCCTCCAATATACTTAGATGCATTCCAAAGCCACGAACACGTGTCAGGACCTATAAAATAGTTACCCGCTGATGGTCCGTAGAGCCGAGGTAAGTCCAAAGCCCAATCCCCAAAAATTTTATAGTCTATAACACGTGACCGAACTCTCTTAATTTCTATAGGCATACCTGAATTGGTATTAATTAAAATATCGGTATTTTTAAAAGATACTTCACCAGTATAAGGGTCATAAACATCCCCCATAATTGATGTTGCAGTTTGTGCTGGACTATCTAAAGATGTATCAAATAATTCTTTAGAACTGAAGGCATATTCTTGAGGTGTATCATCTCCAGGACCACCTCCTGACGGAGGTAATGCCATGATGGATGCATTGGGTGCTTTTTTGCTAGCTAGTAAAGTTGAATCGGATGCTTCTGAACTTTTTGAAACAAGCGCATTATTGAAAGACAACGTAGCATTTTCTGTGTCAATAACTGCTTTTGTATCAATCGCCTCAGCCTTACTATAAGAACTAATTGAAAAATGCAGTATCACTACCATTGAAAAATATAAAAATCTACTAGACATACCTTTCCTTGTAATTATTCTCTTCCTTTAAAATCTTGGGAACATTTTCAAAATGCCCTAATAGACCGTAAACACAATGCAAACCAATGTAAAGAAAATGAGATAAACAACCCGCAAATAGTTGGTTCATAGTATAAAATTGAGAAATTGATTACACTCTAGCGCGTAAAATTCCATACTATTAAGCAGGTTTTGCTATCAAAAATTTCAATAATGAAACCTGTATATCGGACGTAAAACACTCTTTTCATTCATTTGCTAACCCATTCCAATTAGTCGACTATTTAGATTCGATCTAATCATCCCCCCCTGAATTCGCCCACCCCAGTTGTTTAGTAATAGACACCCTAAAGGCGGCTTTATATACACTTCTGCCGTTTGATTACATCGAAATGCTTTATAACTCTAGATTCAAGCCTGATCGATTCAAAAAAACTCTCCTATTCAATTTGAAGTCACACCGTACCGAATTTGCTTTGTTATGTTCCCGCTTGTTTGTTCTGTATATAGCTTCTTCAAAGCCAATATCGCCTATCGCGATTAAACTCTGGCTTCGCTTCGTATTAACTAATAGGTTTGTTAGTATGCTACATGAGAGTTACCTATTTTGTTTTGATTAAAGATTCAACACTTAATTGCTGGTATACCACTCCATCTCGTGGTTGCGCGCTTTGATAGATACTCTCTACGCATAGCGCGCTTCTTACTGAAGCCATTAGATGCTATTTGCATGCTACTTTTGCCGTAGCGACCGTTGATTGCATCAACAACGTGCATCAGCCCGGCATTATCTTATGAGGGTTTAAATAAATTTCCTTGAAAGTGGGTTTGCGGTCGTATATCCAGCATCCAGCGACGTGCAGGCTACGCTCCCTAAAAGAACTAAAATAAAGAGAAATTTCATCTGACATCCACTTGAAACA
This sequence comes from Alteromonas sp. CNT1-28, assembly GCF_022348345.1. NCBI lineage: Bacteria > Pseudomonadati > Pseudomonadota > Gammaproteobacteria > Alteromonadales > Alteromonadaceae > Alteromonas > Alteromonas sp. CNT1-28. The sequence continues at coordinate 10,977 of NZ_JAKREZ010000059.1, forward strand.
TAGACACAATGACTCCCTGTGAAATGCTAGCCTCCGCATTTTCGTGGGTTAGCTGAAAGCCAGTGCCATAATTAGTTTGCTTAAGACTAAATCACGCATAAAGAGTTTCATGAGGTTGCTTATTGTGAAGAACAGCATGGGGCTGTGCCTGTTCATTATGGCCGTATTTCCTCGTCTAAGGTCAGTGTGAAAAAGCTGTGTCGTCAGTTTGAATCTAAATATCCCGGTGCGACACTGCACGTGGTTTATGAAGCTGGACCGTGTGGTTATTGGATATATCGCCTTATTACCAGTCTAGGACACTGTTGCTATGTCGTAGCTCCGTCTCTTATTCCAAAAAAGCCGGGAGAGCGAATTAAAACTGACCGTCGAGATGCGCTTAAGCTCGTTAGGTCATTAAAGTCTGAAGACCTTACACCCAGAAGCCGCAATGAAAGATTTAAAAGAAGCCAAGTACCAGCTTAAAGCGTTACTCTTGCGCAACAATATTCGTTATGAAGGTACAGCCAATTGGTCGAAGAAACACCTTCGCTGGCTCACTGAATTAATATTGCCTCATCAAGCCCAGCAAATAGTCTTGCAGGAGCAACTACAAACTATAGAAGAGCGCATCCGGCGACTGGAAAGGCTCGACATGAGTTAACCCACCATGTGCACCAATGGCGTTATTATCCGGTGGTGAAAGCCGTTCAGGCGATGCGCGGTGTTCGATTGCTCGTTGCTGTTGGCGTGG
>NZ_JAKREZ010000060.1:0-8202 GCF_022348345.1 Alteromonas sp. CNT1-28
GGCGATTGATCTGATCACCAAACGTCATGAATGTTCCTATCTTTTTTATCTTATTGATATCGCAATATTATTTGTGGGGATACCTCAGGGTCAGAGTACATTATTCCGCTAGGTTACCAACCAAGCGCTAAGCTTTTTGAGAGCGGGGCAATTAAAGTTACTCTGACCCCATAATTCGTGATTAGTCGTGAAGCGATGGATCTGGTGCAACCATTTCGGCTTCTTTTTTGTGTTCAGGGACATCCACTTTACCCGAGGCTATGACTTCGCCTTCCTGCCATAGCTTCCACTCACCCCGTTCGTAGATATCCCACTGTTCATCGTTTGTTAGCGGTTCAGTAGCAATAATGCTCACTACATCTTTTGGCGTGGTTTCAGCTGCAAAATCAATTTCCACCTCTACATCACTCAAACAAGCGGGGCCAAAAGGTGCTCTGCGGGTAATGCTAGCTAACTTTGTACTACAGAACGTAAATAACCAGTCGCCATTGCTCAGCAAGCAATTGAATACACCTTGCTGAGCGTACTCCTTTGCAAGTGAAACTAACGTTTCAGCTAACTGCTCAGGCATAGCGTCTCGAGGGAGGTTTTGCCTAACGTTATTCATAATATCGCAGAAAAGCTCTTCGCTATCGGTACCCCCAACTGCTTCGTAAACACCCGTCCGGCGCGAGAAATTAGGTAGTTGTCCGTTGTGCGCAAACACCCAGTATCGCCCCCACAGTTCGCGAGTAAAGGGATGCGTGTTAGCTAAGTTAATGTTACCCACATTAGCCTGACGAATATGGCAAATCGCATTCTTGCTTTTTATAGGCAACTTCGAAACAAAGTCTGCGATGGGTGATGTGGCGCAAGGCTCGGGATCGTGAAACATACGCACGCCCTTCCCTTCATAAAAAGCAACGCCCCAGCCGTCTTTATGCGGCCCTGTTTCACCACCGCGGCGAGTCAGCCCGGTAAAACTAAAACATAGGTCAGTAGGAGTGTTCGCACTCATGCCTAAAAGTTCACACACAACGTTTGTCACCTATAGCAGTTATTTCATTAAGTATGTCGAGAATACGCAAGCACTCGAGCCGAATCAATTCGACATTGGTCCGTAATAAAGGAGAAGCGGCAGACTTTACAACTCATTCACCTTTTTAAAGCCAATGACCTTCATACCACTTTATTTTAATTGAATTGCGTAAAAACGTCCGTTTTATGTTTACCTCCCCTTTCATTTATTATTAATAATAATGATAATCAATTACAAACAAACTATTCTTTCATATTTATGATGCGCTACCACTCTTTCTCGATTTATTCGCTTTTCGTCATTGTTATGTGTTCGGTGTTATTACCTTACACTTCTTTTGCTAACGAGGTTTCGCCTTCAACTCATATCGCTAATTCTAGGAACAACAAGGTAAATCAAACCTTTAAGCATTTATTAAGCGAACATCAAATCGTGGCAATTGGTGATATACACGGCTCCGCAGCACCGACAGAGCTCTTAATCAACGCTCTGTCTGATCGTGATATCTTTGAGAGTGTCGACGTTATTGTGACTGAGTTCGGTAATAGCCATTACCAGCCCGAGTTGGATGATTATCTGCTTAACCCCAATACAAAGGTTTCACTGCAAGAGTTAGAGCCTTTGTGGCAGGACAGTATTTATTTCATGGCGTGGCAATATAGGCATTACCGACATTTTGTGCAGAAACTAAGGTTACTCAATGCATCGTCAAACCATAAAGTGCGCATAGCTCTAGCTGAACCAGAGTTTAAATGGGAAGGATTGAGCAAAGAGCAATGGCAGTCTCTCACCAAAACACGCATTGTTAACTATGAAAAAACTGTGAAGCAGATAGCTGAACAAAACGATAAAGCGATTCTTCTGTTTGGCGCAATGCATACATTAAAGCAGACTGTATCGTTAAAGCGGGGAGAAGCAATCAATGAGTTTGTGCCCTTTACTTCTAAGCTTAAGGACCTAAATATTGCGACAGTATGGACCCACTTTTCCACATCGACAATACCCGATATTTCTACTCCTACGCTTGTTTTGCTTAACGAAAAGAGTGAATTGAACTCCCCTTTATCCAGCATTTCAGCACGATTTGCAGACGGCACGAATCAAAAGCTTTCAGACGTTGCTGACGCATACTATTACCCGGGTCCTTTGAACCGTCATGCGCCAGTGCCTTCACATATTAAACAAAACAGCCAATGGCACCACGAAATGAATCGGCGCGCCGCAATAGTTGACGAACGAGTCTCAGCACAAATCGCTAAGCAATTAGCTGAATGGCAAGCCGAAACCAACTAGCATTTTGAGATCATGGGGTCAGAGTACTTTTTAGTAATGTACTCTGACCCCATTTATTCGGTGTTAAGCTGACAAATCTCATGTAGTGCTGACGGGTCGTCGACACTGAGATAAAGTGTGTCCATCGGCTCAATAAAAGTCGCTAAACCAGAGTAATACTTTTGTTCTGAAACAAAAGTAAGTTTAACGTTTGCGTTGCCTCTACCGAAATGGAACTGTTCTTTTGTTGAAGCAGCCGTCCAACTGCCTGTTTCTACTTGTTTAATATTGGAAAGTGGAATAACAGTCATTCCCCACCACGAATTATTCACCATAAGCTTATCTTTTATAAGGTAAACAGAGTAATGCTTGCTGACTCTGTAGTTAGCAATAAACATCACTATGAGGTAAAAAACCAAGGTTGCCACCACAATGGCAACCGTTTCACTCCAAAGTGCTATGGCGAGATAACTTGCATACGTCGCAACTACAAGCGCTACACAAACCAGTGACACATGCCACCACTGTGCGGACCATAAATGCAGATTGGCTATGGCGGGAACATGGTTTCTACTAAAACGAGGAATGGCGTAGTACCAACTGGCGGGCTCATGAGCAAACATAAGTGCCAACTCTAACTTCTTTGCTTCTTTTGACCCTTTTTCATAAATGTTATCGCCTTCATATTGTTCCAGCATATGAATTCGCGGATCGCCAGAGAGCTTTCGAGCCCCCCACAACGCTTTAACTATCGTTACCAGAAGGAGAATTTCTATCACCATCAATACGGCAATAATCGGATATTTAAGATAGGTAATGAATTCAAAGTAATAGGCTAACTGCTCTGGATAGTTATAGCGTGCGACCAAACTACTTAAAGAAAGAACTAACACTAATTTCCACAAAGCCTGATTGCCAATTTGAATGATCCAGAAATAGTAAAGTACAGGCAAAAAGACAAAATATGCCAACGTAACAAGCAAGGTATTTCGCCAATGTGCATTAGCCCAAATACTTTCAAAGGAGAGGGTTATTTCAGGAAGTGTTTCAGGTAAAAATAACGTTCCTACATAAAAGCAGGCAGCAGCAACTATTAGAAAAGCTATTCGGTATTTAACAGGTTTGCGCATAATTCATCCCTGATGCGTTAAACAAGCTGGCTGAATGCTTAACCAGCGATACTACCAACCATACTGAAAATGCGCCGAAACCAAAAGCGTAAATCGTAAAACAAATGGGGTCAGAGTACATTACTTAGAAATGTACTCCGACCCCATTAATTTAATGTACTCTGACCCCATTTTTTAAGCAGCTTTCACTTTGGGAGAGTCTTCGTGCTCAGTAGCGTTGCTTTGAGTATCGCTTTTTGTGCTGCTTGATTCGTCTGTAGTTTGGCTATCGCGTACGTTTTTCTGCACCGTAATAGCGGAGAAAAGGCTTAATATGAAGGCCATGCCGAAGAAGCCTTTTTCACTTAATAAAAGCTCAGCATTTAATAAGCCAATTACCAACAATACGATGGCTGATGCAGTAGCTACAGCTGATGCAAGGAAGTATGCTTTGGTCGCTGGCACACCTTCCATTTTATCGCGTACCGTTTTTTGTAAGCTCACCACAGAAAACAAGCCAAATAACATAATGGTGAAGTAATAACCTTTTTCATTAAGCGCCATTGGGGCATTGTAAAGGCCGATAAAATAAGCGGCTACACCCACAACTAGGGCTGCCAGTGAAGCTATTCGAAATGCTTTCGTTGGTTTATTCTGAGTCTGCATTATTAAATTCCTCGATAATAGTTGTCTCACCGTTACTCGCAAAAATAACTGCCTTTTCCGATAAATCGTATTTCTGCATGTAACGAGCAAGGCTTCCAAATGTAGTTGTTTCCACCTTACGACCGTGATCGGACAGCGTCACGCCGTCGCTGAACATACTCGCCAAGCCAAGTTTGGCGCGGCTCATGTTTACTTTTTGCGGCGTAAAATATGCCTTTGCATTAGCTTTTAGCTGGGCTATATCTGTGGTGGAGTACACCGCAGCATTGAGCACATCTAGGGTGTACTCGGTGCAGTTTTGTCGTTCACTGTTAAATGGGTTAGCAACCACTGAATAGCGTGGGTTATGCAACAATTTTGCTCTATCTTCGCTGTACATACTTATAAGCGCTTGCTGCACGGCAACCGAGGGGATAACCAGGCCTGCCTCGAGCGCATAAGCACTCCAGAAAAAATCTACAGGATAATCGGTAACTAGATGACTCACGTCTTGTTCATCAGCATCTTGATACAAATTATGGATTGCATAGCCTTTAGCAGTCTCTCCATTATCTAGCTGAATGCTTGAGTAGATAGCAATAGCAGTGTGCGTGAAGCGAATGCCCTCCGGCATGTCTTCAATCGGTCTGCCTCGCCTTGCAATAATGAAGGCACGAGCTCCTTGGCTTGCCGCATACTTTTCTACTTCTTTAGAAAAAATGGCAATGGCTTCAGATGAAAATGAAGGCTTTCCATGCTGCTGACTACCTGCCAAAGCGTGATTAGCGTTAGCAGTAAGTAGTACCAAAGCCACAGCTATTGAATACAAAAATGTTTTCATACTCTTCCCTGCTTAAATTCTCTCGACTTGCACTGAATAAGAGCCACCTAAAGCGCTAGATGCACAACACTTCGCTGTAGCAGTTTTTTAACAAGCTACAGCTACTTTTTTAGCTTCCAGTCGCGCTTCAAAGTTCGAGCAATTAATTTACCGTTAGCGTTTAGTTGTGGTAGTGGTAGTAGTCGTTGTTGTGTTAGTGGTCGCAACGACTTTGTTTGGCGCAGGGTCTGCAGTAATGATCGTTTCGGTAACCACTAACGGCTGGTTATTATTAACGGAGGACTGATGGCTAGCTCCGTGAATACTGCGGCTACTCTCGTCAATCACACTTTCAGCAACTGCGCTACCTGCCACTACAGCACTGCCGGTTAGTATCACCGGAACAGCAACTACTGCACTCGCTACTGACGCCGTCGTTGCTAGGCCTTCAGATGCAGCAAGCGCGCTATGTTTACTGGCTTTGCCACTGTGGTCGATGGAATCATCTGCCATTACAGAATGGGTAAGAAGCGCACTACTTAATAGTGCAGTTAACATCAATGTTGAACGCGAATTTTTCATATCACTTGCTCCTAGTATGTAAAGGCGAGATGTGCCTGAACATGTTCTACACTAGAACCAAGAATAAATTTCGTAAACCGCAATCGCTGATGTAGTATCAAATTACACCACAAGTATAATTATTTAATACCATGAGCCAAATTAACCTTGTTTACGACACGCTTAAACAATGTTTACGAGAGCAGCGATTTACCTACAAACAGATCGCACAGAAACTGAACGTAAGCGAGGCCAGCGTAAAACGAAATTTCTCTTTACAGGCTTTCAGCCTCGATAAACTGGAACAGATTTGTGAATGTCTAAATTTGTCATTAAGCGACCTTTTTAGCCTGTCGCAAAAGCAGCAGGAAAAAATATCACAGCTGTCTGAGAAGCAAGAAATGGAGCTACTTGCCAATCCCAAGCTACTGCTTGCAGCCGTATGTGTGCGTGATGGCTGGCGATTCTCGGAAATCATCAAGCACTACAATATTTCTGAGGTCGAGGGCATTAAGCTAATGACAACCTTAGACAAACTTAAGCTTATAGAGCTGTTACCGAACAACCGCTACAAGCTACTTATTGCGCAAAACTTTCGCTGGATCCCTGGCGGCCCGCTAGAGAAGTTTATGGAACAGGAAGTAATGGTGAAGTTTATGGATCCAAAGAAAAACGAGCCATGGATGTTCCGTTTCTATTTACGCGGCCGCTATTCTCAGACCTCGGTTTCGATTATTCAGCGCCGTCTTGAACAACTGCGACAAGAAGCCGCAAAACTCAGCAGCGAAGATAATGCCCTACCAATTGAAGAACGTCAGCACATTGGTCTTTTAATGGCGATGCGGCCTTGGGAGCCTTCACTTTTTGAAAACATGAAGCGAAAATAACCCTGTCGAAGTATATTTGGGGGGTCAGAGTACATTAAATAGAAAAGTACTCTGACCCCATTAGTTTTCTGCTCAGAAAAGTAATCCGACCCCATTTTTTGCTACTCAGAAATGTACTCTGACCCCATTATTGGGAGGCGCTTTTTGCCTGCATGGTGACGGGTGCTCTGTTGGAGACCAGCAGGTAAACCATGCTGGCGATGATTAACCCTACAAACCATGCGTAGGCGTAAAGCGTATCGAAAACGGCTGGCACATTTTCTACGAAGCCTGCGGCATGAAGAAAACCTGGGATATTGGGTAAAATGCCAATAATAAGTGCAGTCACACCCGCCATGTTCCAACCGTTGTTCGCGCCATATTCGCCAGCGTGTTGAAATAGCGCATCTATGTTTAAGGTCGATTTTCTTAAGATAAAATAGTCGGCAATTAGAATACCCGCGATAGGGCCAAGTAGCGCAGAATATCCCGTAAGCCACGTAAATAAATAGCCACCCGCGGTTTCAAGAAGCTTCCAAGGGAAGATAGCGACGCCGATACCAGCGGTTATATAGCCGCCCATTTTGAAGCTTATTTTTGAAGGCGCCATATTCGAAAATCCATAGGCTGGGGCTACCATGTTAGCGGCTAAATTTGTGGTTAACGTTGCAAGTGCTAATGCTGCAAGCGCCAGCACTACACCCATGCCTCCCATTCGACCGGCAAGTGCCACAGGGTCCCATATGGCTTCACCATAAATGGTGACCGTTGCTGACGTTACCGCTACACCGATAAAGGCAAATAGCGCCATGGGTAATGGCAAGCCAATAGCTTGGCCTAACATTTGGTCTTTTTGTGATTTTGCAAAACGCGTGAAATCGGGAATGTTCAACGCCATGGTTGCCCAGAAGCCCACCATAGAGGTTAAGCCCGCGAAGAAGGCTGTCCAAAACTGCCCTTCTTTGGCTCCACCTTCCACAAATTGAGATGGCGTTGACAACATTTCGCCAAACCCACCAGCATTAACGTATGCCCAACCAAGAAGCGCTAAGCCCATTAAGATCAAAAATGGTGCAGCAAAAGTTTCAAGCCAACGAATAGATTCGGTACCGTGTTTTATAAAAACCAAGTGCATCGCCCAGAAAGCGAAGAAGCACAGAGTTTGTGTGATATCGATACCTAAAAACGGTAACGCTTGCCCTACAAATGCGTCGCCGCTGACGCTGTTTAAAATAACGTAAATAGCACTGCCGCCTACCCATGTGTTAATTCCAAACCACCCACATGCCACAAGTCCACGAGCCAGTGCAGGAATCTTCGCGCCTTTGGTGCCAAATGCGCTACGTAACAAAACAGGAAAAGGTAAGCCGTATTTTGCACCTGCATGACCAATTAGCATCATAGGTACAAGCACGATGATGTTGCCCAACAGTACAGTGATAACCGCTTGATACCAATTCATGCCTTCTGATACCAGGCCGGCAGATAAGAGGTAAGTAGGTACACAAACCACCATCGCAACCCATAATGCCGCATAGTCTTTCCACACCCAGGTTCTGGTTTCCGCGTTGGTTGGCGCTAAATCTTCATTCCATAAATCGCCATCGTAATGGGAAGGTTTTGTCATGGTCTGATTGTTGGTGTTATCCACGATCTATTTCCTTATTGGGTTTGCTATTACTTGTTGCTTCTTTTTACACAGCGTCATGCTCGGCAAAGCGGTAGGTTAAAAAATGCATCAGCGCTCTCAACGGCGTAACGATTAGATTAGAGGCTCGCTGCTAACCTTTATTGGGGCCTGCTGATCTTTGGTGTACAACAAAGGTCAACGATGGAATGGTCTCCCCCCTCAAACGGCATCGCAATGTGCCAAACTTGGAATTGAACAATCAAGTTAACAAGGTGAGGAGA
>NZ_JAKREZ010000007.1:0-114151 GCF_022348345.1 Alteromonas sp. CNT1-28
CGATATAACTGAGCACCTTATTGGCCAGGGTCACAAAAACATTGCGTTTATTGCCGGTGAAGAAATTCACAAATCCACCATTGAGCGTTTGAACGGCTACAAAGCGGCGTTAGAAAAAGCGGGTATTGCAATTGATGAGTCGTTAATTATCAAAGGCACCTACTCATTTGAAACTGGGGTAAAAAGCTCCGAAACGCTGCTCGCCATGTCGCCGCACCCTACCGCTGTGTTTGCGTGTAACGATGAGATTGCAGCGGGTACGTTGTTTGGTGCAAGAATGAAGGGGGTAGATGTTCCTCAAGAACTCGCAATTGCTGGGTTTGAGAACAGCCCCTTTTCCCGACAGACCTTTCCGCCGTTAACTACGGCATCTCAGCCAACGAATGAGATAGCGCAGCATGCTGCGGCGTCGTTAATTCAGTATTTACGAGCTAAAAAAGCCAAAGCCGCCCATGACAACCTTAACCATACTTTCATCCCTGAACTGGTAGTGCGCGCGTCAACCGAGAAACAGTAATGAACAAATTACCTCAAGAAATCGTGATTGTGGGTGGCGGAACAGCAGGCTGGATGACGGCGTGCTACTTGGCAAGAACCGCCGAGTTGATGGCCAATAACAGTAATGTACCTATCCCCGCCCCTAAAATAACACTTCTTGAATCTGCGGTTATCAGCACCGTTGGCGTAGGCGAAGGTTCAACGCCTTATCTGCGCCACTTTTTTGAGTTCCTCGGAATGAATGAAAGTGAGTGGATGCTGAAATGCAGCGCCACGTATAAGATGGGCATTAGCTTTGAGCGTTGGACTACAACGGCTGAATCAAAAACAACGCGCCCCGCGTTCACCGATTCAGACAGCTATTTTCACCCATTCTTCTCTTCTTTAGATATTCCCACCGCGGATATGTACTTCAGCGCGGTAAATGAATACAGAAAAGGCGCTTCGCACGACATTAATCCGTCGCACTACTTTACTGCTGCGCACATGGTAGAAAAAAGCATTACGCCCGACGCCATTTGTAGTTCTGCGAATATTGATTACGCCTATCATTTTGATGCAGGGCTGTTGGGTGACTTCTTAAAAGAATACGCGCTAAACAAAGGGGTGTCTCATCAAATAGGCACTGTGGCAAATGTTGAAAGTCATGAGCACACTATTAACTCGCTAAAACTGGATGACGGAAGTACATTAAGCGCAGACTTTTTTATTGATTGCTCGGGGTTTCGAGGGCTTCTTGGCAAACAAGCCCTGTTGCGAAAGTTTACAAGCTATGCCGACACCTTGTTTAACGATGCTGCCGTAGCCATTGCCAGCGACGCAACAGCATCACCAGAAACTGCACTACAAACTCGCTCTATTGCGCTTAGTCACGGCTGGCAGTGGCACATTCCCCTAACTAGTCGCACAGGCAACGGCTATGTGTACAGTTCACAGTTTTGCACTGAAGCCCAAGCAGAAGAAGAGCTTAGACTTGCATTAGAACCAGACCAGCCCCATCAGAAAGCCCGACATTTGAAAATGACCGTAGGTAGACTAGAAGAACACTGGAAAGGTAATTGTTTATGCATAGGGTTGTCTCAGGGCTTTATTGAACCATTGGAAGCCACCGCACTTATGCTGGTGCAGTACGCACTGCATCACTTTATCGATTGCTGGCAAAGTAACAATCCGCGAAGGGAGGAACGCTATAATTCTGAGATAAACCGAATGTTCGATGGTATTCGGGACTACATTGCTGCTCATTACTATTTAAACACGCGCGACGATTCTGCCTACTGGGTTGCCTGTCGCGAAAACTTAAAGGTGCCGGATACCCTTTCTTATTTGCTAAATGCGTGGGACAAAGGCGCCAGCTTTGAACAAGCGCTTAATGAAGTTGATAACAAATTGGTTTATTTGCGACCTTCGTGGTACTGCATTTTTGCGGGAATGAAGCGCTTTTCTAATAACACAACGCCACTTGCGCAACCCAACACCCTTGCACTTCGCACTATGCGGCAATCGGTAGAGGGAGCGCATCGAGTAAGGCAACCCTAACTTGGTTAGAACGCACAAACATACAAAATTACGCCTTTCGCCCGCTTACATTTAAAAATATAATAAAAGCAGGCAAATTCATTAGAAAGTGTAATTAACTATGAAGCAGCTTTCCCTTGATACCTTACGCACCTTCGTTAGCGTTATTGAGCTTGGTGGCTACGCTAAAGCAGGCGACTTTTTGGGTCGTTCTCAACCGGCAATAAGCCTACAAATTAAAAAGCTAGAGTCGCAGTTAGACCGCAAGCTATTTACCAAAGTAGGGCAACGGCATGTACCTAGCGCCGACGGCAATTGGCTGTACCCAAAGGCGAAAGAACTGCTAGAGCTTAACGATAACATCTTTCGCAGCTTGACCCCTGCCCCGCTTAGCGGTCGCTTGCGTCTTGGCATTCCCAACGAATTTGCTTCTACATTATTGCCGGGTCTAATTGGCGAATTTTCAAAGCGCTATCCCGATGTATCACTTGAAGTGACCTCGGCCTTAAGCCGTGATTTGCTGCACCCTTCGCAGCGCGATCATTTCGATTTGATTTTGGCGCTGGTGAATCCGGGTGAGCAGACAGAAGGCGAAGTAGTGTTAGAAGATGACGTAGTTTGGGTTGGCGACACGGCTCATCCGTTGGTTGGCAACAATATCCCTTTGGTGCTTGCTCCCGACGGTTGTATGTATCGAAGCCGCGTTATTGAACAGTTAAAGCAGCAAACCTTTGCATGGAAAATCAGCTATACCAATGCAGATTTAGGTGGATTGGTTGCCGCCATTCAACAGGGACTAGGCGTGACAGCTCTAGCAAAATCTAGCTTACCGGCAAATCTGGTAGCATTAAACCACCCGCATCTGCCTAAGCTAGGCAAGGTAAATATTTGCCTGTTCAATCAAGATACACAGCACCCTGTGATCAGTAAAACTCTTGCCGAATTCTTTAAAGTGAGACTAACCCAATAAAAAAATGGGGTCAGAGTACTTTTTCTGCCCCACCGTTCTTATTCAATTAGCTTTAGCCATCACTCGTGATGGTTTCGATAAGCTCGCCGAGTACAGTTTCGGCTTTGCTGGTTTCAACCTGACATGTACCTGCGTTCATGTGACCACCGCCGCCATACTTCAAGCACAACTCTCCCACATTGGTTTTTGAGCTACGATTAGTAATGGATTTACCAATAGCAAATACCACGTTTTGCTTTTTCAGCCCCCACATCTTGTGAATAGAGATATTGCAGTCGGGGTACATGGCATAAATAACAAACCGGTTTGTCGCGTAAATGGTTTCTTGGTCGGTTAAATCAAGCACAACTAAGTTGTCGTATACAGTAGAACACTTGGCAATTTGCGCCTTCGCCATTTCATTGTGCTCGTGGTACAAACTCACGCGCTCGGCCACGTCTTCCATTTGCAGTATTTCTTCAATGCTGTGGTCTTTGCACGCATCTATTAGCTTCATCATTAGCTGATAGTTAGAGATTTTGAAATCTCTGAAACGACCAAGCCCAGTTCGCGCATCCATGATGAAATTCATGAGCACCCAATCTGTGGGCTCAAGGATTTCTTCTTCGCTAAACTGTGCAGAGTCTCCTTTATCTACTGCATCCATCATATCTACTGAGATATTAGGAAATTTATCTGCACCACCGTAATAGTCGTAAACAACGCGCGCCGCCGACGGCGCTTTCGGGTCAATGATGTGATTATCAATATCGCCTGAGTTACGCACTGTTTCGCTTAAGTGATGGTCGAAGGCAATATGGCAACCCGCAACGTAAGGCAGGTTAGTAGTGATATCATTCTCGGTAATATCAATTTTACCGTCTTGCATGTCTTTTGGATGAACAAACAAAATATCGTCAATTAAGTCTAAATCTTTCAATAAAACTGCGCATACCAGTCCATCGAAATCACTTCGCGTAACCAATCTAAATTTTCTTTCAGGCGCAAATTCAACTCCGAAGTGCACCACTCCTAAATTAAGCAGCCTTTCGTAATTTATTGAACACTGCAATAGGCTGCTTAAAGCCTAGGCACTTTCTCGGTCTTGCATTCAATGCCTTTTCAATTTCGGCAATCTGCTTATCTGTTACTGTCCGTAAATCGGTGCCTTTTCGTATGTACTGACGCAGTAATCCATTGAAGTTTTCATTTAACCCTCGCTCCCATGATGCATAAGGGTTGGCGAAGTAGATGTCTGTTTTCAATTTTTCGGCTACCATTTCATGGTCGCAGAATTCGCTGCCGTTGTCCGCTGTGATTGTGCGAACATGGCGTCGGTATTTCCATAGCATACCAACCATAGCTCTAGCGACATCAGCCGCGCTTTTCGCTGGCACTTTTCGTATCAGATATAACTTACTTTTTCGCTCAACAAGGCTGACAATCGCGCCTGTTCCTTGTTTACCTAAAACCGTATCGGCTTCCCAATCGCCGAACCGTTTCTTCTTGTTCACGATAGCGGGGCGACACTCTATGCCAACGCGATTTGGAATAATTACACGCTTTGTGTGACTGCCTTTACGGTACTTACGTCGACCGTGACGCAGCTTCTTATAAAGTTTGCCACCTGTTAGTTTATCGCGTTGAACATAGCCATAAATCCATTCATGACTGACCTTATGGCCGATAATTTTACCCACACCAGCTATTTGCTCTGGGCTCCATTTTTGTTCCAATCCGAACTCTACAAAAGTAACGGTAATATCAGGCATCATATACTTAGCAGCATGATGGCGTCGCTTTAACGCTTTTGCCTGAGCAACTTCGGGCAGGTAATGACTCCCCCTGATTCTGTTCCGTCTGACTTCGCGACTGATAGTGCTATGACTCTTTTTCAGGCGTTTCCCAATTTCTCGGTAACTGAAACCCTCGCGTAAGTAGGCCTCTATCTGGTATCTTTGTCCTTCGATCAACTGCTTGTAACTCATGGTAATACTTCTATTAGTTTGGCGACTTTAGAATACCATCAACAGGCAGTTGATCGTCTCATCACCGTTTAACCATGAGTGGTGCACTTATTATCTGAATTTGCGGGCATAGTTTATCCATCATTCACTTAGGTAATAATTTTAAGTGTAACAGCTAATAAAAATTTTGAGAGACAGGTTTATTAACTTTATAGGGCTAGCTACAAATAATTAAAAAAAAGCGCTAGCAGCTAGACCGCTAACGCTTTAAACATAAAACTTATTCTTGTTTCTTTGTTTTTTAGGACGACTCTATTTCTTCTTTGTCTAAATCGATGACTGTGATGTTGCAGGTTACTGAAGAGCAAGGGGCAATGCTAATATCCAAATTAATACCCGCAAACCACCCTCGAATGCTACTATGACTCGCTTCTTCACTTACTCTAAACGTTGTACCAATAAGCTTTTCGGTATCAACTGTCCCATCCTCCTTAACAGGGATAACGAAAACTATACTTCCATTCTCGATAAGCGCTACTCTAGTAATTTTAGTAATAAGCCCTGTAGAGCCATTTTTCTTCACATCAACGATTACTCCCCATGGAGCCTCACCTTCCGGCTGAGAAGCCTTGAAGAACACTTCCATCTGGTCTACAGATGCTCCATCAAACGAAGCGCCAATTTCAACTGCAAGAACCTTTCTGAATGCCAGCCCAACTCTGAGATCCCCTGACAAATCTATATTATCTAACAAGCCGTTGGAGTGGTCTTGAAATGCGTTGTTCAGTGGGCTTTCTAACTCATTATTTATAGAAAATAAACTTGAACCTCGAACACTGACTTTGTGGGGCAATGCGTAAAAGTGCTCTAGAGGAACAATCGGTCTTCCGTTAACTGTACCTAATACAACTGAGTCCTCATTAAGGGAAGATATGATTGGGTCCTCTAGAAAATGTACTAAGCCTACGGAGGCCATGTGGCCTGCAGTACTTGCGATGTACACTTCTTCAGCTGTCACAGTGGGCATGCCGGAAAACGTCGTTCCGCCAAAATCACTGTTTCTAACTTCTATAATAGAAGTTTTATTCATAACAGTGTTCACCAGCACTATATCTATATTATCGCCATTAGATTTGCTGAGAGCGTAATTGAGTGCTTTTGATTCAGTTGAGCATAGTTGATATGAGCCACATTCAGTAATCTTGACTGCGCCTTCGGCACTAAAACTCGCACACATGACCGCAGATAATAGACAAGCTAGCCGTTTTAATTGACTAATAGAGTAGGACATTTATTACTTCCTTATAAAAACTAAATTTTGTTTCTCTATATCTGGCCGTTGAATATATTTCATTCAAAGCAAACCTAACTTAAAACGCGTCAGGAATGCTCACTAACGTACCTACTTATATCATCAGCGAATAGACGCCTCAGCGTAAACTAAATGTTTCAAATAAGGTGAGCTATAGCTAATCACGTAGCAAACATTTTTAAAAATGTAGATACAAAAAAGAAAGACAAATTAAAGCCATAATAAAAACACTTGCCTAAACAGTTAGGGGTTTTAGCCTGCCCAGCGGCTTGGCCAAATTTTCTGGCGGTTCGGTAAAGTAAGCGGGGCCCGTTTCAGTCATATACAAACAGTCTTCTAAGCGCACACCAAATTCACCCGGAATATAGATACCTGGCTCATTAGAAAAGCACATGCCTTTTCTAAGTGGCGTATTTTCACCGCGCACAAAGTTAACGCTCTCGTGTCCTTCCATGCCGATACCGTGACCTGTTCTGTGACTTAGCCCAGGCAATGCATAGTCTTTGCTGTACCCTTTGCTGGCGTAGAATTGGCGCACTGCGTCGTCCACTTTGCCTGCTGGTTCACCAATTTTTGCTGCGGCAAATGCCACGTTCTGCCCTTCCCTTACTGTGTGCCAGACGTCCTGAACTTTCTGAGACGCTTTGCCAAATACCAAAGTACGGCTTATGTCGCTTTGGTAACCGTGCACGCTGCAACCGCTGTCTAGCAAGATCACCGAGCCTTCTTTGATAGTTTGTGCTGCGTTTGTGCCATGAGGATAAGCACTTGCATCGTTAAACAGCGCCAAACACCATGTACCGCTGCCGCCTAAGTGCTGCTGTGCGGTGTTCATCAAACTTTTTACATCCTGCTGACTCATGCCAAGCTTTAGGTTGCTAAAAACAAACTCGTAAGCACGTAAAGTAACTTCATTGGCCTTATGCATAAGTGCCAGTTCACTCGCAGTTTTATACATGCGACAGCCAAGGGTAATTGGCTCGGCGGGAACAATATTAATGTTTGGTAGCGCTCGGCTGACTCCGATAACTACAAAGTAGCGTACGCTGCTTTCAAAGCCGATATTGCCGCTTGTTATACGGCGCGATTTTAAAATATTGGCTACGACATCAAACGGGCTTTCATGCTCTTGCCACACTCTTACATCATCGCCTATAGCTAACGACTCAAACACACTTGGCTTTTCGAAAAATGGCGTTACCACCGCCATGTCACCTTTTTGAGGGATAACCAGCGCGGTCAAGCGCTCACTACGCCACCATTTAATCCCTGAAAAATAATCCATTGCAGCGCCAGGCTCGACCAGAATTGCCGCAATGTCTTGGGCTTTCATAAGCGACTGCGCTTTTTCAATACGCGCTTTGCGCTCTTCTACGGTAATCGGCTTCGCATTTGCGGTGATATCACTTAGCCCGCTTAAACCGTTAGTGTCTGTTGCATTGGTTTGATTAATTGCAGCCATAGAAGCCACAGGAGCAAGCGCAAAGCTAGCGCCCGCTAATTTCAAGAAATGTCGCTTATCCATGTTCCCTTCCTGTCGTTTTAATTAAGGTTGTTTAGCACTTTTTTGTTTTATGAAAATAACATTCAATTGATTTTGTACTAAAAACTTCAGTGTTTAATATTGTCAGTACTTTATGCCCACATAACGAAAATGGCGGCAAGCCCAATAAGAAGTAAGCCAGCAATTTCGCGTTTTGTGACTGCATTTTTTAGCCAGTAATGTGAAAGTACCAAGGTAAGCAACACCTCTAACTGACCAAGCGTTTTTACTAGCGCCACATGTTGCAATGCCATAGCGGTGAACCAACAAATTGAGCCCAAACAGCTTACCGTGCTAATCGCTAGCACCTGCTTTTTAGCGTTGGTTAGCTGTCTGAACACGAAGGGTTTAGTTAGCGCAATATAACCACTTAAACTTATCGTTTGTACACACAGTACCCATAACAACACCCAAGCAGCAGCCACCGTATGCTGAACATTTAGCATATGGCTAGCCTCGCGCACCAACAGTGATGTCAGCGCAAAACAGGTACCGCAAGCAAGACCTATAACCATGGTTTTCACACTAATGCCATGGAGCCGATTGCCGCTGCTTAACACAAATACTGCTATTGCGCCTATTACTATGCCCGCCCACCCAAGGGGCGTTAAATAACTTCCGAAAAAGAGCATGCCTACAACGCCGGCCACCAAGGCCTCACTCTTCGCTAGACCTGCGCCAATGGCAAAATTCTTCTGCTTGAACAAAATCACCATTAAAGAAGTGGCCGCTATTTGAAGTAGCGAAGCACACAGTATCACTGCAATAAAAGTGCCTGAGAACTCAGGCACTTGACTGGTGCTACTGCTGTAGAGAATGAGTAAATAGACGAGGGCTATTGGCGGAGCCAAGATAAAGCGAGAGAGCGTCACCCCAGAGGTGTTAACTACACCGCTCAGCTTGCTCTGCAGTGCATTGCGCACGGTTTGCATAACTACCGCGCCCAACGTAAATAAAATCCAACTCATTAGCGTCGCTTTACCTTGTTATATCGCTACCTACAGTTAAGCGTGAATTACTTTGCCTTTTTCACTTCCATTGCCTGTGTGCGCTTGTCTTTAAAATCAGAGTCACGTTTCCAGTATGGCCACACATCGCCTTGGGCGTAATAGTTCAGCATAGAGCCGATAAGTGAGAGGTCTTGTTGCACACCACCTAATGTCCAGCTTGGAAGGTAGTCATCATCTGCTTTATGATAGCGTTTGGCGATGAAGCTAGGGTCGGTATCGCCTAAGCTCATGAACAAAATTGAAGGCACGCCCTGCTTAGCAAGCGCGAAGTGATCTGAGCGGAAGAACAGTCCATTTTGAGGTCGCGGATCCATTTTAACCGTTCGCCCTTGTAATGCGGCAGCTGTCGCTAAATCGTCTTCAATAGATAAATAACCTTCGCCGTACTGCAAAATGTAATCAACATCATCGTTTACATTCATGCCGTCGATGTTTAAAAAAGCCACCATGTTCGATGTTGGTACCGGCGGGTTATTTGCAAAATAATCGGCACCGAGTAGCCCTGTTTCCTCGGCGGTAAAAGCACTAAACATTAGTGTACGTGCAAAGCCCTCTTCGCGTTTTGAAAGCGCATCTGCTAACGTAAGCACACCTGCTACACCTGAAGCGTTATCTACCGCACCATTGTAAATAGTGGTTTGGCCGTTCTTCTCAACTTTGCCTAGGTGATCCCAGTGAGCGTGAAGCATTACCCATTCTTCTGGCTTATCTGTTCCTTCTAAAATGCCTGCAACATTTTGCGACTCGGCACGCTCAATAGTATTGGTGAAGCCCAATGATGCTTTTGTGTTTAGCGAGATGGGCATAAATCCGGGCTTTGAAGCTTTGTTTTTAAGCTCGCCATAGTCCAAACCCACTTTTTCAAATAGCTGTCTTGCGGCATTTAGGTGAAGCCAACCCATTACACCGACTTGTGAAGCATTATTGTTGTCGTCGACTAAACTGAATTTGGTATTGGAATTTGAGTTTTCGACTACGCCCCACCCGTAACCCGCTGGCATGGTTTCATGAATAATGAAAACCGCTTCTGCCCCCTGCCTGGCTGCTTCTTCGTACTTATATGTCCAACGACCGTAATAGGTCATTGCGTTGCCCTGAAAAAGCTCTGGATCTTTAGAAGCGAAACCTGGGTCGTTTACCAGCATTACAACGGTTTTTCCTTTTACATCCAGGCCTGCGTAATCATTCCAATTGTACTCTGGGGCATTAATGCCATAACCCACAAAAACTACATCACTATTAGCAAGTGAGTAGTCATTAACAATGCGCTGAGTACGGGCTGTAAACTCGCTGCCTGCGCTAAAATCAAGCCCGCCTATTTTTAACGATGAAATGTTCTTAGGCGTTATTTTGGCTAAAGGCACAGCTTGGGTGTAGCTATCGCCAAAGGCTGGCTTCAACCCTAGCTTTTTGTATTGGGTTACCAAGTAATCGACTGTTTTCTCTTCACCTTTCGACAAAGGCCCTCGCCCTTCAAACTCATCGCTTGCCAGTGTTTTAACGTGCTGACGATATACGTCCAAATCGATAGAGGCATTACTCAGCGTCATCTTTTTGCTTTTTGTTGTCGCCGACGATTCAACCGAAGCTAAAGTGGAAACCACTGCGTCGGCATTCGCCGAACTAGTAATTAAAGTAGAAGTAAGTACGGAAGCGGCGCAGACAAAGGAAAAGGCGCGATAAGGTTTGCAAAGATAAGTAAACATAAGCCATTGGTACAAATAAAAAAGGATACCGAAGAGTATCCTGTACCGCTGACTATCTCAACGCCGAAAAGACTAAACCCCAAGAATGGGGTCAGAGTACATTTCTTTGCTTTTGGAGCGAGATAGATAATTAGAGAGCTTTGCCGCCTGTTTTCTATGATGTGTGAAAAAGTACACTTCCAAGCTTCAATAATGGGGTCAGAGTACATTTATTCGGTTTTGTAATAGGGAAAGCCAATAATGTACTCTGACCCCACTATTCAGGGGTGGCGAAAAAAGTACTCTGACCCCAATTTAAATGTACTCTGACCCCATTTTTTTGGATTTATAGGCCCATGGCGTGGCTGACGAAGGCGGTTTTAATGGTGCTGAGTTTGTCTGTGGCTGAAAGACCAATTCCTCTGACCAACTTTTTGAGGGGGTCGTCGCCGTCGAATAAGAATTTAAAGCCGTCCATTGCGGCAATCATTTTCGTGGCTTCTGTTTTACGGCTTCGTTCGTAGCTGCGTAAGTGCTTGTACAAACCTATGTCTTTGCCCGACACCTTTAAGTCATTTAGGGTTTCCGCCAATGCGAGCGCATCTTGCATTCCCAAGTTAGCGCCCTGCCCTGCAAGCGGGTGAATGGTATGCGCTGCATCGCCTACCAGCACCACACCGTCTTTCGCCCACTGGCGTGCATAACGCATGGTCAACGGGAAAGCGGCGCGCTTAGTTTCAAGCGAAATAGTGCCAAGAACGCTATTACTAGCCGCAGTTAACGCATTACAGAACGCAGCGTCATCCAATGCCATTAATAAGTTCGCTTGCTCTGGCGTTTGCGACCATACAATAGAACATACATTTGGCTCAGACATAGGCAGTAGCGCGAGCGGTCCCGTGGGTGTGAACGCTTGTCTCGCCACATTATTATGCGGCTCTACCGTTTTGATATTAGCGACAATCGCCGTATGCTCGTAGTCTTTAAATGTAATTGGCAAGCCAGCCTGCTTTCTCACAAACGAATTTGCGCCATCGGCGCCTACTAATAACCTGCAGCTTAGCACGTCATCATTATCAAGCATCAGCATGGTTTGGTTTGGGCCAGCTAATACTCTATCAATACCCGCGGTGATCAACTCCACATTAGGCTGCGCTTCCACAGATTTAGTCAGTGCATTGACTAAAGCCTGATTCTCTACAATCACGCCAAGCGCATCACTGCCCATTTCATCGCATGAAAAGTGAATGTCGCCAAAACTATCTTTGTCCCACACATGCATGTCGGTGTAAGGGTTGGCGCGGTCTTGCTGCAAATGCGACCACACGTCAAACTGTTGAAGCGCTTTAATATTAGCTTGGTTTATGGCACTCACTCTCGCCGTTGGCTTCTCGTCCAGAGTCTGATAACACGCCGCTTTATCGACTATTGCTATGCTCAATTCACTGTGTTTGAGCGCCGCTGCAAGGGTTAGCCCTACAATTCCGCCGCCCACTATCGCTATATCAACATGCTGCATTGTTATCTCTTTTTCTTAGTGGTGTTTCGCCATAGCCCGTCGTGTGTTTAACAAACGCTTTTTTCGCCTGGGGCATCATGCTTAATGCCAATAACGACACATTGCGCCCAATTACCGTTGGAAAATACTGGTTTGAAAAGGTGCGAACTAGCGTATCGGTCAGGGCTATCGTGTTATTCCTGTCATTCTTACGCGAATTGGCGTAATGCTGAGTAATACTAAAAGCGCCTGCATCGAAATTAGCGGATGCGATTGTATCGTTTTTCTCTTCATATGAATTATGCTCGCCGTGCTTTTCCGCTGACACTTGCAGCACAGACACTAAAGTACTTAAGTCGCGTAAGCCTAGATTGAAGCCTTGCCCTGCAATAGGATGTAGCGCCTGTGCCGCATTGCCTACCACCACTGTGCGATGACTAGCAACTTGCTGGGCTTTAGTAAGCGCTAACGGGTAACTTGCCAACTCACTGACTCTCAGTACTTTGCCCTGTCGATAGCCAAATGCTTCCTGTAGGGCCTTGATAAATGCGCGTTGATTTAATGCCATTAACGACTTTGCGGCGTCAGTATCTACAGTCCATACAACTGAAAAGCCGTTTCCACTAGCCTTGATATCATCGATTTCACTGTCGAAAGGCAGGAACGCTAACGGGCCATTTTGGGTGAAACGCTCGTAAGCTCTGTTTTCATGAGGGAGCTGAGTGTGAACGTTAAAGACAATGGCCGTTTGATGATAATCATTGACTGTTTTTGAAATGCCAACCTGGTCAGCTAATCCTGAACGACCGCCATCTGCCAGTACCAGCAACTTTGTGGTAAGCGATTGCCCATTATCTAGCTGCACCTCTACAAAATTGCACTGCTGTTTTACGTTCGTTACCTTGACAGGTGCGATATATTGGTAGCTTGAGGTTGCACCTGCCGCCAATCGCGTTAGTGCGCTTAAGCTCACCACCTGGCCGAACGCGTCAATGTGGTAGTCACTGCTTTGAAGGTTTAATAGCCCCAAGTGCCCTTTGTCGCTAACCTCAATATGTTTAATTTGAGGAGGTAACTCACCGTTGTGCTGCTTAGCTACATCATCAAGGTTTAGCCCCATGTGAGACAGTTCTTCAACAGTACGTCTTGCCAAGGCAATCACTCGGGTGTCGGTAAAAGGGTTAAAGTCGACTAAGCTTTTACTGGTTTGCTCTGGGTCAGCCGCATCAATTAGGGTGACAGATAAGCCAGAGCTGTTTATAGGAGATACTTTCTCTGCGAGTGCTTTGGCTAATACAGTACCGACAATACCACCACCAATAATTACTACATCAACCGCTGCTGCCGATTCCACTGTTTTTATATTCCTGTCGTCCAGAGGCTCTAATTATTAAAAGCGTTAATTCTGAGATTTTTTTCTTTATATTAAAGGCTAGTTTTTAGCATAATTTAAACTGGTAGTTTAAACCGGTAACTTAAACCGCTAACTTAAACCGGTAACTTAAACCGGTAACTTAAACCAAAATTCCGTATTTCACACTTATCGCAGTTTTTCAAACCTTGGTAAACCTAGCAAATTTTGACAACTAGTCTTTGCTTTCAGCCATAAGTGCTTCAATCTCATCAATGTCTTTTGGCACATCTGCGGTAAGAATATCGACACCCGTCGCAGTAATCACCACATCATCTTCAATTCTTACACCAATGCCTTTGTATTTTTCCGGCACGTTGCTGTCTTGGCTAATGTAAATGCCGGGCTCAACAGTGATCACCATGCCAGGCTTTAACGGACGGTCTTCACCGTCAATTTTGTAGTTGCCTACATCATGCACATCTAGACCTAAATAGTGCCCTAAACCATGCATGTAAAACTGACGCCACGTTTCATTTTCAAGGTTTTCTGCCACACTACCTTCAAGAACGCCAAGGTCAACTAAACCTTGAGTAATAATTTCTACGCTATGTAACATGGCTTGTGACAAGGTAACGCCGGGCGCTAACATGTCTAACACGCTTTTTTGCGCTTTTAATACAACGGTGTAAATTTCGCGCTGAGCATGTGTGAACTTTCCATTTGCAGGAAACGTTCGCGTGATATCCGCAGCATAACCTTGATATTCAGCACCTGCATCGATCAAGATCAAGTCACCGTCATTTACCTGCGCGTTATTTTGCGTGTAATGCAAAATACACGCATTATCGCCGCTTCCAACAATAGTACTATAAGCAGGTGAACGGGCTCCCGCCATGGCAAATTCGTGGTAAATTTCAGCTTCTAGCTGGTACTCGTAACAACCAGGCGTAGCGAACTGCATAGCTCGCTTGTGCGCACGTGCGCTTATCTCACCCGCCGCTTTCATCATGGCCACTTCACACGCTGATTTGAATAAACGCATTTCGTGTAAAATAGGCTGTAAGTCGTGAATCGCCCTTGGCGCCAGTGATTCTTTAGGCGCATCGCGCAAGGTGTTTAGCGCTTCAGAAAATAATAGGTCATTGTCTTTCTTGTGACCCAACGAAAAGTACACATTGTCTTGACCTTGAATTGACGCTAACAGCGCTTCTTCAAGTTCTTGCAACTCAAACGCTTCATCTAGACTAAATCGAGCAAGTGCAGCTTCAGCCCCTAAACGTTTGCCGTGCCAAATTTCTGCACTTTTGTCTTTCTCTTGTACCACCATTGCACGATAACTTTCACCGTAACGAGGGTGGTTAGACAATATCAGCCAAGCATTAGGCTCTTCAAATCCTGTCAGATACCAAAAGTCGCTATCTTGCCTGAATGTATATTCGGTATCGCGACTTCGGGTTACCATACCTGCTGCAGGCACAATACACACACTATTCGGCTCGCACTGTGCAAGCAGTCGGTCCTGCCTGGCGATAAACTCTTGCGCACTAATCATAAAAGAGAAAACCCTAAAAAATCTCGTTAAAACGGATGGCGACTTACGGCCACTTTTAATATCTTCAGTTAATTACTAGTGTACGGATGGCGTGTCTTGTTGATCATCTAGAAGCGATTGGCCCAGTTCGCTGAAGCATAAAATTGCTGAAATTTTCACGTATTCTTCAACCTCTAACAGCGCCTTTTCAGACTCTTCGTCCGCGTCCATTGGCTCTTCCATACGTGAAATATCTGAAAAGTCTTCAAGTGCCTCTTTTACGTCGTCAGAACATTGCATAAGGTCTTGCTGGTGTAGACCAAATCCAAGCATGAAACCTTGCACCCAGTTTATTAGTGCAGCCCCGCGATCGTTGATAGGCGCTTGATCATCAGGAAGTAACAAATTGAGCGCGAATTCAGGCTCAAGAAGCTGCTGACAGGTTTGATTGAAAAGGCTATTTAAAAGGTGCTGGGTAGGGTCGCTAAACGCTTCACCCTGATTAATGGTTTCACTTAACGCTTCTAGCCATTTTTGGTCGGTAAGCGACATGCCTCCGCAAAGCATACCGCACAGAATGCCATGCACTTCTGCAGCATCAACAATTACGCCTTGCTGAGACAATTTATTACTTACGCTATCGTAATCGAGCTGTTTTTCCACGAATTGTTCTCTTTTGTTTTGAATAGTTTGAGATACAGGCGCCACTTTTATATAGCGATTAATTACCATCTATTTTGGCGGCGACTTACGTCACTGTCATCTCTTGATGGAGTTAATACTAGCAAAAATCAATGTGTAACGCCTCCTTTTGACCTGCCATTGCTCTAACTTTGAACAAACAGCAAAAGTACATTCAAGGTCTACTAACACTGTGTCGTACACACTTTACACAACGGTACTTAAACGTTGTTTACTCACTGTTCAAACGATGTTTAATTTGCGGCTATTTCGCTAAATTCGTTGCCGGACGGCTAGCAACATCGTCAGATTTCATCTAAGATCGCTGGTGTTGGATACGGAGTTCCTTTAGCAACAGCGTGAAAACGTTCATTAGCCTTTAATGCCTGAATAGCTGATTGGTTATTATTGAGCTTCTCTTATATGCGTGTATAATTGCTGACCAATTGGTCAAGAAAAGTAATATTTTTTTACCGCTTTTATAATCACCACGCAAAATAGTTATAAAGCGCTTTAGGTGATCCTCTTCACTGGATCTCGCGTTTGTTATACCCTGTTGCGTTAATACAACAACAATGTTTCCTGGGATGTTTGCTAGTTCATTCATGTCCCTGGCCGATGCTTTAAACCAAGGAAGTTGAAACAGCTGCTATTGTGCAAGCTCGACCCGTATCGAGAAGCCTACGGCAATTGTGATACTTCCGCCCTGAACTTTTCGGTTCACGGGCGAAACATGGACAGCGGCATTCTGGGAAGCGCCCTCTTTCGACGGAAGAAGAAATGGCAATAATAAATTTTGGCTCTATAAATATTGACCACGTTTATCAGGTAGATCACTTTGTACAACCTGGTGAGACGTTGGCCTCTACCCATTACCAAACCTTATTAGGTGGTAAGGGTGCAAACCAGTCTATTGCTTTAGCGCAAGCAGGTGCAGACGTAAGACACGTCGGTAGCATTCACGAAAACGACGCCTCATTTAAACAAGCTCTTATTAAGAAGGGTGTTGATTGTCGTGGCGTAAAGTGCTCAGAAGTTCCTTCAGGTCACGCGATTATCCAAGTTACGCCTAGCGGTGAAAACGCCATCGTATTATTTGGTGGTGCTAACCAAACCATTACCGCAAAAACCGTAATGCAAGCGTTAGACGATACGCGTCCTTCAGATTGGGTACTAACCCAAAATGAAACAAGCAGCATTGAAGAAGTACTTCGCCAAGCGAAAGAAAAGCAGCTTAAAGTAGCTTTTAACCCAGCGCCTATGAGCGAGTCGGTTAAGCAGCTTCCATTAGACTGCGTTGATTTACTTATTGTAAATGAAACCGAAGCTGCTGCGATTACCGGTAAAGAAGAACTTGAAGATATTGTGACAGTGTTCAAAGAGCAATGGTCACACAGCGAAGTTATTATTACACTGGGTAAAGCGGGTGTAATGATGCTGCGCAAAAACGATGTTGTAGAAGTAAAAGCATTCTCTGTAGACGCGGTAGATACCACCGCAGCCGGTGACACCTTTATCGGTTATTTCCTGTCTGCATACAGCAACCACACCGATGCTAAACAAGCATTGCGTCGCGGGTGTGCAGCTTCAGCCATTGCGGTAACCCGCGAGGGCGCAGCGCAGAGTATTCCAACACAAAAAGAAGTGGATCGTTTCTTAGCGAAACACGCCAACTAGCAAGACGCACTGAGATAAATTGATGGCACATAAGATCATATTAGATACGGATCCGGGGATTGATGATGCAATGGCGATCTTTTTCGCCTTTCAGTCTCCAGACATTGAAGTACTTGGCTTAACGACCGTTTACGGTAACGTTCCAGTAACAATGGCAGCGCAAAACGCACTGACACTTTGCGAAATTGCAGGTAAAGATATTCCTGTAACCAAAGGTGTTGGCATGCCATGGGTTGGCCCAGAGTCAACGTACGCACACTTCGTACACGGTGAGCACGGCTTCGGTCATATCAAACCTGAAGCGCCTAAAACCGAGCTTGACCCACGCAGCTCTGCGCAGTTTATCGTTGATATGGCACGTAAATACCCTGGTGAAATCACCATTGTTGCTATTGGCCCACTAGGTAACTTGGCCCTTGCACTTCGTCTTGAGCCAGAACTTCCTAAGTTGGTAAAAGGCGTTAGCATAATGGGTGGTGCAGCGTTTGTACCAGGTAACGTTACGCCGGTAGCTGAAGCGAACATTTGGAACGATGCACATGCAGCAGAAATCGTTTTCGCAGCAGACTGGGAACTGACCATGTTTGGTTTGGACGTAACAAACTTCACGCCGTTCTCGCCAGCCTTTGTTGAAAAGCTTGAAGAGAAAAACAATACCCTTGGTGGTTTTGTGAAAGAAAGCGCCCAGTTCTACATGGATTTCTACTCGCAAAACCGTGAAGATCGCGTGTGTTTCTTCCACGATGCATTCCCGATTGCCCACCTTCGCCACCCAGAGCTATTTGAGCTGACTGAAGGTCATGTGCGCGTTGGAACAGGGACACTAGATAGAGGGCAAACCGTGGTTGCGCCTAAAGGTACAACACCTAGCCCACTATGGAATGAAGCAAATACCATAAAGGTAGCGACTAAAGTTGACCACAAAAAGCTGGAACAACTATTCATAGACACCTACGCTCTATGATATGTTTAAGGGATTGTTAATACACAATCCCTTTTTTATTTACAGCTAGGTTTAAACTCAACGGTTATGAAAGCGGCGCCCCTCCCTCAAAATGAAGATGAACGTCTTGCCGAACTGCTCAGCTACGATGTACTTGATACTGAAGCTGAACAACTCTTTGATGACCTTACAGCCCTGGCCTCTCAAATTTGTGAAACCCCTATTGCGCTTATCAGCCTCATTGATCCAAACCGCCAATGGTTTAAATCAAGAGTAGGTTTAGACGCAGAAGAAACATCACGAGACATCGCGTTTTGCTCACATGCTATTTTGCAAAGCGATGTGTTTGAAATACCTAACGCTACGTTAGACCCCCGGTTTCACGATAACCCGCTGGTGACTGGCGCGCCTGATATTCGGTTTTACGCCGGCGCACCATTAATTACCCCGTCTGGCCATGCAATTGGCACGCTTTGCGCTATTGATAGCAAACCACGCAAGCTAACCGAAACACAAAAAGCCTCGCTCCAAACCTTAAGTAAATCGGTAGTAGCACATTTAGAGTTAAAGCGGAAAAACCGAGAGCTTGAGCGCACCAGTCAATTCAAGTCTGACTTTCTTTCTTACGTAAGCCACGAAATTAGAACACCGCTTAATGCCATAAATACGTTTAGTCAGTTGCTTGAAGGCGAAGCCCAAAAGTTAAATTTACCCCCGTCATTTACCACCCCGCTTTCTCATGTAAGCCAAAGCGGTGAAAGGCTTTTAGAAATAGTAAATTCTGTTTTAGATATAAAGCAGATAGAAGCGGGGAAAATGCGTGTGATGCCACGCGCGGTGAATACCAAAGACTTTTTCACCCACTTATTTTCGCTTACTAAGATCCGCGCTGAAGACAGCGGTATCGTATTTAGCACCAGTATTGATGACGCTGTGCCCGACTCGTTGTTTTTCGATGACACCAAATTTGGTCAAGTTGCGCTTAATTTGCTGTCGAATGCGATTAAGTTCACTAATCACGGCAAGTCAGTAAAAGCGCAGGTAAAATACAAAAGCGGCAAGGTAATATTTAATGTCATTGATCAAGGCATTGGTATGAGCGATGACGATCAAAAGCGGCTTTTTACACCTTTCGAGCGAATGGAAAACGCCCGTCAGATAAGTGGAACCGGCTTAGGCTTGAATATATCGAAGCGCCTTGTCGAGCTCATGGACGGGTCTATTAAAGTTAGTAGTAAGTTGAATCACGGTACCCGAATAAGTGTGACCTTGCCTGCCGACGCCCTAAGCGCAAACCAGTTCGTTGAGGCACAACCGCGTAGCTTTGTCGCCCAAGTAAACATAGATAACTCAGTAAATGTATTGGTAGTTGAAGACCACTATATAAACCAAGTTGTTATTCAAACCTTGTTTGAAAAACTGGGCGTGTCGCTTTCTGTGGTAAGCACTGGCGAGGAAGGCGTTGAATACGCCAAGTCTAATCCAGTCGACTTA
Organism: Alteromonas sp. CNT1-28; assembly: GCF_022348345.1. Classification (NCBI taxonomy): domain Bacteria; kingdom Pseudomonadati; phylum Pseudomonadota; class Gammaproteobacteria; order Alteromonadales; family Alteromonadaceae; genus Alteromonas; species Alteromonas sp. CNT1-28. The sequence goes on from NZ_JAKREZ010000007.1 coordinate 19,661, forward strand.
GTTCTTATGGATCTTAATTTGCCAGGTATTCAAGGCGATGAAGCAACAGCGAAAATAAAGGGGTTTAAGCCAAACTTGCCCATTGTTGCATTGACGGCCGATGTCATTACCCAGCCTGAATATTTGCGAGAACAAGGTCTTGATGACGTACTCACTAAACCCATAGATAGTAGCGAATTGGTGCGTGTGCTCAATCACTATTTAGGGCATGCAGACCAATGAATCTATTCGTTTTATTTAAGTAGTTTTACCACAGTGATTTTACCTGAGTCATCTTTACCTAGCCCAACAAACCTTTTTAACAGCCGTGGTAGTATAAGCTAACTCAATTGTAAGACAGGAGAACTCCTCTACCATGTCCCCCTCATCTTCAGGAAGCGGTACTTCTAGATCGTTGGCGTCTAACAAGATTAATTCAACGGAAACGGCTTCAGCACCAGCTTTAGCAATGAAACCAACGCTGATTGCGCCGTCGCAAACCATACAAACAAGCGTTTCTAATGAAGACATGCAGGCCCGCGCTCAGCTTAGAAAAAAGCTTCGCGAGGCACGCCGAGGGTTAACTAACCAGCAACATACGGACGCCGCTAAGCGCATTGCTTCACGACTACGTACACTGCCCTTTCTTGATAACAGCACGACCATAGCCGGATATTTGGTTAACGATGGCGAGGTCAATTTAACCTATTTTATCGAGTCTATTTGGCAGTCTTCACATGATAAAAAATTCGCTCTACCTGTATTACACCCCGTATGTAAAGGACATTTGTTATTTTTGTCTTATACCCAGCACTCTCAATTGGTGAAGAATAAGTACAACATTGAAGAGCCAGTATTGTCGTGTGAAAACGTCGTTCCTGTTAGGCAATGCGACGTTATTCTTATGCCGCTTGTAGGGTTTGATGTAAACGGCAATCGCCTGGGTATGGGGGGCGGCTACTACGACCGAACTTTGAGTTTTACCCAACGCGCGCCAGATTCACATTCATTTTCGGTTAGTAAAACGCCTAAGTTAGTGGGTATTGCCCACGACATTCAAGAAGTAGATGCTCTGCCCGTTGCACCATGGGATGTCCCCCTTGATGCCATCGTGACGCCCTCGCGCACACTGCAATTCACTAAACCGTGATAGTCATTATAACAAATTGAACATACGAACTTGTGGGTTCACGTGCGCTTATAAGTTACACTTGCGAACACAATAAGTCGGAGAATGACAATGGATCAGAACGCAAAAAAACAAGCCGTAGCCAAAGCAGCCATCGAATATGTTGAAGCAGACAGCATTGTCGGTGTGGGTACAGGTTCTACCGTAAATTTCTTTATTGAAGAACTCGGTAAAATTAAACACAAAATTGAAGGTGCAGTATCAAGTTCAGAAGCCTCTACCGAGCGTTTAAAAGCCTTAGGCATTGAGGTATTCGAGTTAAACGAAGTCAGCAATCTATCGGTTTATATCGACGGTGCCGATGAAGTGACCGAACACAAGCATATGATTAAAGGCGGAGGCGCAGCACTCACTCGCGAGAAAATTGTAGCCGGTGCGGCGACCACGTTTGTGTGTATTGTTGATGAAAGTAAGCGAGTTCCTGTGTTGGGCTCGTTCCCCCTTCCCGTTGAAGTTATTCCCATGGCTCGCTCTTTCGTAGCACGAGAGCTAGTAAAGCTTGGTGGCGATCCTGAATATAGACAAGGTGTTGTCACCGATAACGGCAACGTTATTTTAGATGTTCACAACCTTGAGATTCTGAATCCTCGTGAGCTAGAACAAAAAATAAATAACATTCCTGGCGTGGTAACGAACGGCATTTTCGCATTACGAGGCGCGGACATAGTGCTAAGTGCTACAGATAATGGTGTTGAAACCTTTAAGTGATAACTGAGTAAGACGTATAGTGCGGTGAAAAGCTATACAAAATACTACTTTCAACTTAACGCGTTTTCTGTTAGTTTCCGTTTAGACGTCTAGATGTCCTTAAAAGAAGTTCACTAAGCGTCTCAACTTTTACGTTAGTTAAGGCCAATTCCTTAATAACGAAAGCAATCAACGTGATTATAAAAGCTTGGTAGCAATAACGCCCAAGCAAGGCTTTCAGAGCTGCAAAGCGATGTATTTGCAGCGCTGGTTATACACAGCTTTGTGTTTCATACTGGCAAGTTTCTGAGAGTCTTGGATTGGCGGTGCAAGCAAACCAAAATTACATCAGTGAGAGATAGCGAGTTCATGAGCAAAGTTTCATTAGAGAAGGATAAGATCCGAATTTTGTTGTTGGAAGGTGTTCACCAAAGTGCTTTGGAGACACTAAAAAGCAATGGGTATAGCAATATTGAATTTCTCAAGACCTCTCTTCCTGAAGACGAGTTAATTGAGAAAATTAAAGACGCCCACTTTGTTGGTATTCGCTCGCGCACTCAAATTACAGAGAAGGTAGTTGAAGCAGCACAAAAGCTTGTGGCTATCGGTTGTTTCTGTATTGGCACCAACCAAGTTGATCTTGAAGCCACCCAACGCCGCGGCATTCCCGTGTTTAACGCGCCATTTTCCAACACTCGTTCGGTTGCAGAACTTGTACTTGGCCAAATTATCCTTTTACTTCGCCAGGTGCCGAGTAAAAATGCCAAGGCTCACCGCGGTGAGTGGGAAAAAACGGCAGTCGGCTCATATGAAGCCCGTGGTAAGACACTTGGTATCATTGGTTATGGCCATATAGGCACACAGCTGAGTATTCTTGCTGAACACCTAGGTATGCGCGTTCAATTTTTCGATATCGAAGACAAGCTTGTGCTAGGTAATTCTGCCCAAGTAAAATCGCTTGAAAAGCTGCTTAATACCTCTGACGTTGTTTCACTTCACGTTCCTGAAACACCACAAACTCAAGATATGATTGGTGAAAAAGAACTGTCTCAAATGAAGAAAGGCAGCATTTTGATTAACGCGTCTCGCGGTACTGTGGTAGATATCGATGCGCTTGCGAAGGCATTGGAAAGCGGCCAACTAAACGGCGCTGCTATTGATGTATTCCCGGTTGAGCCTAAATCTAATACTGAAGAATTCGAATCGCCGCTTCGCGCGTTCGATAATGTCATTCTGACCCCGCATGTGGGCGGCAGCACGCAAGAAGCGCAAGAAAATATTGGTATTGAAGTGGCAGGTAAACTCGCGAAGTACAGCGACAACGGTTCAACGCTGTCAGCCGTTAACTTCCCTGAAGTGTCACTGCCAGAACATACTGGTCGTTCACGCCTACTTCACGTACACAAAAACCAGCCAGGTATTCTTACTCAGATTAACCAAGCGTTTGCAGAAAAAGGCATCAACATCGAAGCCCAGTACCTACAAACTAACGCAGAAATTGGTTATGTAGTAGTTGATGTTAAAGAAGACCGTGGTTATGAGGCACTTGCAGAGCTTCAGCAAATTGATGGCACAATTAAGACACGTATTCTTCACTAAGAAGAGTTGTTTTAAGACTAAATAAAAACGCTGCACAATGTGCAGCGTTTTTTTATGCCTGTGATTTTACTTCAATGCGTTGAAGTGCCCAGCCCTACTTCGGTGCGCTGTGCATATAAGGTAGGCTTAGAAGAAGTTGTAAACTAGGCTAACTGCAGTTTCTGTGTCTAGTTTTTCAACGTCGTCGTCAACATTGGTGTTGTGATCAAGTTTGAAAGAAAGACGCATTGAAAGATTACCGCTGATTGTAGCTGTAAGTGCAGACTCAGCACGAGATTTCGTGTTGTCAGAACCCACTTCGGTACTCACTGTTTGCGTAAATTTAGCGGTATCTGAAATTTTCCAAGAATAAGCTGATGACGCACGAACGATTACGCTGTCAAGATCTTCGCCATCCTGAGTTTCGATGAATGAGTAACCAGGACCGATTGAATATTCAAGGGTGTGGCGCTTGTTCTCAAGTACTTTTTGGTTCCAACCCGCCGCAATAGTTGATTGGTAATTAAAGTTACTAAAACGGTCGTCTTCATATGAAGCGAAGCCGAATAAACGGTTATCAGGATTTTCTAGTTTGTAGTTACCCTGGGCTGAACCAAAGAACTTCTGTGCAGAAGTAAACTCGATATCTTCTTGCTCGCCTGCATCATTTTCTTGTTGAACCGTTTCCTGTTTGTATAGACCTTTTAAAACGTAGTCGTTACTCCATTTTTCAAGCTCTTGGTGAGCCTGTATACCCGCACTGATTGACGTGGTTTCAGTGTTACCTGAAGTCGAAATAAAACCTAGTTCGCCTTCCATTGTAAAAGGCTTAACTTCATCGTCTTGGGCGAAAGCGGCTGGAGAAAGAGAAATTGCAACTAAAGATGCAAGCACTTGCTTTTTCATTGAACAATCCTATTGATTATCGGTCCATTCGTTGTACTCAATACCTTTTGAACTGCAAGGCGGTACAACACGAGTTTTTAAAGAGATCTGCTAGACAGTGCCGCGAGGCGGCAAGCACTACAAACAATGGTGCGCAGTGTACATTTTCAAAGCTCTCAGTCAATGCGAACACGGTAAAAAGCCATAGATAGCCCGTTAATTTACACTAATTGACTAAAAAAACTGATAGACCAGCGCCACGGAGGTCTCTGTGCTTAAGGCTGCGACATCTTCGGCGGTGTCTGTTTCATGGTTTAGTATGAAGGATAGCTTCATCGCCAGTGAGCCGAATACGTTGGCTGAAAGCGAAGTTTCTGACCGCGATTTCATATTTTCTTCACCCGCCTCAGTGCTAACAAACTGCCTTAACTTGGCGCCTGAGCTCCAGTGGTATTTGTATTCGGCGGACGCTCTTACAATGATGCCATCGTTGACTACGCTTTCATTATCTTCTTCAGCTTCAATAAAACTGTAGCCAGGACCAATGCTATAGCGAAACTCACTGTCTTCACTGCGCCAGAGGCGCTGAGACCAGCCCGCTGCCAGCGAAGCACGGTGATCGTAACCGGTAAATTGATCGTCTTCGTAATCACCGTACATAAAAAGACGGCGACCAGGATTCATGAGTTTATAGTCGAACTGCGCGCTGGTGAAAAAGCGTTGGGCGCTGATGTCTCGCTCTGTTGTCGGCGTGCCACTTTCTTTATAGAGCAACTCGGCGAAGTAGATACTGCTCCAATTTTCCGTTTCATGGTCCGCATTGACCGCAGCTTTCACACTGGCAGCAGAGGTATTCCCAGTGTTAACAAGTACACCTAGTTCACCGTCTAGCGTAAAACGAGGAATTTCGTCATCGGTGTCGGGCGTGAAGTCTGCGTGATAGAGGGTTTGTATAAGATCCCTCGCGCTTGCGTGCACACACACGCAGCAACAAACAATGCCAACAACAATGCTTGGCCGGAAGATTTTTTTGAACATAATCTGATTTACGTTGAGCTTTATAGTTTTTAGATTACGTCTTAGTACGACGCTTGTTATACCAATCCTCTGGATGAGCTTTACTACATTTTGCTAATTATCAGTAAAGTAACGGAGTTGTTGCACCGAAAGCTCAGTGAATAAGCGACACAATTTTTGCCGTTTCTTGTTCGGCGTATTCAATTGAATTACTTATCACTTCCATGTTGAGACTTACTGTATTGGCTATCTCAGGGGTAAAAAGTTCAATGTCAGCGTAACTTTCTTTATTTAACTGACTTACCGTAATTCGATTTGCTAAACACAGGACGCAGATATCTACATCAGATTTATGTTTAGCTTCATCATTCATGAACGTTACCGGATAGTACAACCCAATAGGTAAGTGCCAATTTTCTAGTATGATACCGCTGCATTGAGCAAACGTAAAACCGAAATGATCCAACTGGTTAACGTGAGGCAACACATTCGTCTCAGCATTCAGGTATGACTGATAACGTTTAGTTTCTTTCTTGGCCACGACCAGCTCACTTAAGTTTTGCAATATCCCCATTACAAAGAAGCGTTCTGCTCCGCGCACGTTAAGTCTCATCGCAAGACTTTTGGCCACCATGCCGCAATACACTGATGCATACCAATGTTTGTCTAAATTTATTAACTTAGTATCAAAGCGTTTAAATGCTGTGCTGGCAGTTTCTGCAATTACCAAGTTATACAGAGCTTCGCCTCCAATCACACTGATTGCTTTGGCAACAGATTCTACTTGAGAAGGAAACCGAAACAGCGAGCTATTCGCCAGCCTTAGTACCTTCGCGGTAAGAGAAGGATCAGCACTTATAAGCTCGCCAATATCTTCGGCGCTGGAACGGGGATCGTCTAATGTTGAACGCAGGCGCACGCATATATCCGGTAACGTAAATGATTTCGCGGCATACGAAACATACTTATCTAACAACATCTAGAAACTCTCAGTCTACTTTTTACAAACTCAAGGCCGCTTATTCTGAACTTGGCGGATCATCAAACAGCGTGAACTGCCCAATTGATTCCCCCAGCTCTTTTTGCTGTTGCTTGCGAGCGCGCGTCAGCACCGCTTTTTTGCGCCGCGCACAGGCGCTGATTATTTTACGTTTAGTTGCATCATCAACCTTAAGCCAGTACAGGCGCTCGTCGCGACTTCGATAGCAACCTTTACAGAAACCCCTTGGACCTGACTCACACACACCAATGCATGGGCTTGGAATTTCAAAAAACTCCAGCTGTTGGGATTGTGATTTTTGTTCCGTCATGTCAGTGGCATAACCTTCAAAAGGTGAAACGAATACCACTTGGGCTGCATTTTCAAGCAAGCAACAGTGGCCACGCTTTAGCTTTATCAATATAAATTAAAACGCATACTCCAACATCTAGCCACTAGACATTAGCAGTAAGGCATTCCAATCATCTAAGCCACGCTGCTTTAAAACTAAGCAATTCGACTCGCAGGCCTTTTCGATATGACAAAGCATAGCACGAAATACGGCCTGTTGACTGCTACACCATGTTCGAAAGCCTGATGCGCTAGTCGATAAGTGTGTATTCGATAGTAGAAACCACGCGCACTTTCTTTATATGTGGATGATGACTGTCGCGACTAGAAATACTGAACTGCCCTTGGTTAGCGCGCTTAATTTTGCCCAAAGTACTTTTTGAATCTTTGGCAAATTTTTCCGCAACCTCTCTCGCATTGAGCGTAGCTTCTTCAATCATTTCCGGCTTTACTTCGTTTAAGCGGGTAAATACATAGTCGGGCTGAGCGCGGTAGCTTTGGTCTGATAATACAATACCAGTTTTAATTAACTCCCCAATTTGCTGCATAAGCGCTCGCACCTTTTCAACATCATTTGAAAAGACAGTAACGGTTTGAATGGCACTGTAGCGAAATGGCGCTTTTTCACTACTTCCGTATTGTTGCGCCAATTTGTCATTTATTTCAGGCTTTCCAATAGTAATGCTCTCTGCTGAAATGCCCTTCTCTTCTAAAAAGCTAGCCACCTGAAGGCTATTCTTTTCAATATGTTCATACAGTTGAGGTAAGTCATTGCCCGCGTCGACAAATTGAATAGGCCAAATAACCTGATCAGCAATGTATTCTCGCTCTGACAATCCTTTTACGGTTACTACTCTATCCCACGTTTGCATATCGTTCATGGCAGAAGACACCTGAACACCAAGCAAAGACACAGCAACCACCATGCCCATCGCCATTACTATCGCCGCACCGATTTTCATTCGAATCTCCATTCTTTCTGTTTTCAACAGGATACAAGCGAATATAAGCTTTTCGGTTTCACAAAACGAGATAAAAGCTGACCAATGGTGGCAAAAAAAAGGCCACTCAAATGAGTGGCCTAAAGAGCCCCTTAAGAGGGCAACGCTTGGGTAGACGGGAGAGTTAACCTTTACGCTGTATCAGGTAATAAAATACCGGAGTTAAGATAAGTCCAAATACGGTAACACCAATCATGCCTGAGAATACTGCCACACCCATGGCCTGACGCATTTCAGAGCCGGCACCGGTTGATACCGCCATTGGCAGTACACCCATGATGAAAGCAATGGACGTCATTAGTATTGGACGAAGACGTAAGCGACTTGCTTCTTTAATGGCTGAAAGCGCGTCCATCCCCTTGTCTTGTAGCTCTTTTGCAAACTCGACAATAAGAATGGCGTTCTTCGTTGCAAGGCCAACCAGTACAATCAGACCTATTTGGGTAAAAATATTGTTGTCGCCCCCATAAACTTGCACACCAATAAGTGCGCTCAGCAAGGTCATGGGAACAATCAATATGATTGCCAGTGGCAAACGCAGGCTTTCGTATTGCGCAGCCAGTACTAAGAACACCAAAAGCACAACTAATGGGAATACAAACGCTGATGCATTACCCGCTAATATTTGCTGATAGGTGATCTCAGTCCACTCGTAAGTCATGCCAAGTGGTAACGTTTCAGCCAGAATTTCTTCAATAGCCGCCTTCGCTTGGTCAGAAGAATAACCTGGCGCTGCTGCACCGCTTATTTCAGCGGTGACGTATCCGTTATAGTGCATAACACGGTCAGGGCCTGCACTGTGCTCAATGTTCAAGAATGAGCCAAGCGGGATCATCTCACCTTGTGCATTACGCACTTTAAACTGCGTAATGTTCTCAATATCCTGACGGTATTGGGCATCAGCTTGTACATTTACTTGGTAAGTTCTACCGAACAAGTTGAAGTCGTTCACGTATAACGAACCTAAGTAGCCCTGCATGGTGGTAAACAAGGTATCGATGTTTACACCTTGGCTTACCGCTTTTTCACGGTCTACATCTACATCGAGCTGAGGTACAGCAACAGTGAAGCTGGTAAATGCATCGGTAAGGGCTGGGTGTGCCCACGCTTTGCCAATCACTTCTTGCGTTACGCGCTCAAGTTCTTCAAAGCCTAGGTTTCCTCTGTCTTCGACCTGTAAACGGAAACCACCAATCGTGCCTAACCCCATTACTGGTGGCGGCGGGAATATCGCCACAAAGGCACCTTTTATAGACCCAAAGTTCTGGTTAAGCTGGGCGGCAATGGCGCCACCAGATAGATCAGGCGTCGTTCTTTTATCAAAGTCAGTCAGCGTTGCAAACAACACGCCTGAGCTTGGGCTATTGGTAAACCCGTTAATATTCAAGCCAGGGAATGCAATCGCATCTTCAACACCAGGGTGTTCCATAGCAATACGAGACATTTCACGGATCACTTCTTCAGTTCTGTCTAAGCTTGCTGCATTAGGCAGTTGAGCAAAGGCCACCAAATACTGCTTATCCTGCGGCGGAACATAGCCTGTTGGTGTATTGGCAAACTGGAAGTAAGTGAGCCCTAGCAGACCCGCGTAAAGCACCATGATGACACTGCTCTTGCGGATAAGCCCACCCACCGCACCGGTGTAACGCTTTGAGTTGCGGTCAAAGAAACGGTTAAACGGTGAAAATACAAAGCGGCCAAACACTTTATCCATTAAACGGGTTAACCAATCATTCGCCTTACCGTGAGGTTTCAACAGCAATGCAGATAATGCAGGGCTAAGCGTTAACGAGTTAATTGCAGAAATTACCGTAGAGATAGTAATTGTTAGCGCAAACTGCTTATAGAACTGCCCGGTAAGCCCGCTCATGAAAGCAGTAGGTACGAATACCGCCGCAAGCACCAGTGTTGTGGCAATAATAGGACCGGTTACTTCTTTCATTGCCTGTACGGTGGCTTCAAACGGCGCTTTGCCTTCAGAGATATTACGCTCTACGTTTTCGACAACAACGATAGCATCGTCCACAACAATACCGATTGCCAACACAAGACCAAACAGCGACAGTGCATTAAGCGAGAAGCCCATTAACTGCATAAAGGCGAACGTTCCCACAAGTGAAATAGGTACTGCAACGAGTGGGATAATAGACGCACGCCATGTTTGTAAGAACAGTACAACAACAAGTACAACTAACAATACGGCTTCAAGAAGTGTACTAATTACCGCTTCAATCGAACCGCGAACAAATACGGTAGGGTCGTAGGCTATTTCGTATTCAAGGCCTTCAGGGAACGCCTTTGACAGTTCCGCCATACGAGCGCGAACGTCATCTGAAATTTGAATTGCGTTAGAGCCTGGTGCTTGGAAAACCGGCACCGCTGCAGCAGGGTTATTGTTAATAAGTGAACGAAGTGCATAAAACTCTGAACCTAGTTCGATACGCGCAACATCTTTAAGACGCGTTATTTCACCATTCTCACCCGACTTAACAATAATATTTTCAAATTCTGCTTCATCTTTTAAACGGCCGCGCACATTTATAAGCAGCTGAAATTCGCTGGTGCCCGTAGGCTGTGCGCCTAGGCTACCTGCCGCCGCTTGCTGGTTTTGATCGGCTATAGCTGCTGCCACATCGCCAGGGTTTAACTGGAGCGCAGCCAGTTTGTTGGGGTCTAACCACACTCTCATGCTGAACTCACCAGCACCGAACAGGCGCACTTGCCCAACGCCATTGATTCGCGCTAGCTCGTCTTTAACAAACTGATCGGCATAGTTTGAAAGATAAAGCATGTCATAACGATTATCAGGCGACGTCAGGTGCACAACCATGGTTAAATCTGGTGACGATTTTTCAGTTACCACACCTAGGCGCTGCACTTCTTGAGGTAAACGTGGCGTAGCGCGATTTACACGGTTTTGTACCAGCGTTGTAGCTTCATCTGGATCAGTGCCAATGGCAAACGTAATTGTTAGCGTCATACGGCCATCACTGGTTGCCTGTGATGACATATACAGCATGTTTTCAACACCGTTAATTTCTTGCTCTAGCGGCGTTGCAACTGTTTCGGCGATAACCTCTGGGTTTGCACCGGGATAATTCGCAGTTACCACCACGGTAGGCGGCACTACTTCTGGGTATTCAGTGATAGGTAGTTGCCAGACAGCAATTGCACCACCTATAAAAATAAGTAAGGAAAGCACGCCCGCAAAAATCGGGCGGCTAATGAAAAACTGCGAAATGTTCATTACTTAAGACCTGCTGTTGCTGTACCTGTGGCAAATGAACCACCAGATAAAACATCTTCAACCTGCGCCATGCTTTGGGTTATTTGAGTAGCGTTGTCTACCCGTGATTGCCAATTAGATAGGTTTGCAAGTGCATCTTCATCACCCATAGGGACTTCATTAGCCGTAACATGCGCACCAGGGCGAACACGCTGAAGGCCATCGACCACAATGGTGTCGTTAGCATCTAGACCACTTGTGATAATGCGCATACTGCCTACTTTGTCACCTAGCTTAACTGCACGGTATTCCACTTTGTTTTCGTCATTAACCACTAACACGAATTTGTTATTAAGGTCTGTGCCAATGGCTTTTTCTTTAATTAGAATGCCTTGTTCATCTGTATCACCCGCCAATTTTAGATGCGCAAACAAGCCAGGGATTAAACGACCTTCTTCGTTATTAAACACAGCTCTAACGCGAAGTGTGCCGGTGCTACCGTTAACCTGGTTGTCGATGAAATCAATTTGACCCCAGTGGTTATAATCAGACTCGTTAGCAAGGCGCATCGCTACTGGCTGTTCATTGACTGCGGTAGACGCATTGTTATCGCTACCTACGTAGTTCAGATACGTCTGCTCATCAATATCGAAATACGCATACAATCGGTCGGTGGAAACGATGCGGGTGAGTTCAGTTTGTCCTGCGGTAACAAAGTTACCTTCAGTGATGTTTGCGCGAGAAATACGCCCAGAAATAGGTGCTTCAACACGAGCAAAGCCACGATTTAGGCGCGCTACTTCAAGTGCGGCTTGCGTTTGATTTAAGCTAGCAAGCGCTTGGTTTTTCTCAGCTAAACGAGCGTCAAGAACTTCTTCAGAAACCGCCTGAGTTTTACGAAGTTTGAAAGCACGGCTATAGTTTTGCTCAGCCAACTGAACGCGACTTTTGGCTTCTTCAAGTTGTGCAGTCAGTCGATCAACTTCTGCTTTAAACGTGCGGTTATCAATTAAGAATAGAGTTTGCCCTTGTTCGACATATTCGCCTTCGTCAAACGCAACAAAGTCAATGTAGCCCGACACGCGAGGACGAAGCGCTACAATTTGCGGAGACTCTAAACGGCCTGTAAAATTATCCCACTCGGTTAAACGCTGAGACACTACCGTTGCCACATCAACAGGAACACCAGCATTTGCGCTAGCGCTCATTGATTGACTTGGATCCTGCTCGTCACCACCGCATGCAGCGACAAGCGCAGTTAGGCTTACTATTGCCAATAAACGGGTAAAAGTTTTCATTGCAAGATTCTCTTAAAAATTAAACTAAAGTTTGATGCCGCGCATTATGCACATCCCCAAACAATAAAAATAATTATCTTTTTATATGAAACACATCACATGATGTTATATATTGAGAATAGCTCCCGAAGGAAAGGGCTTTTTTTTAAATTAAGAAGCGTTTTGCTACAGAGCAAACCAAAAAATCTATAGGAAAAGCCGAAACTTAAGTAAATAGTGGGCTGCGGCGTTGAAATGTATCAGTGTCGCTCGTCTCATTCATATGGAAAGTAAATACTTTTCGCTATAACCTATAACTAAACTATGTCAGTTGAATTACATACAAAATTACTATTGATTGATAAATCGGTAGATGAACGTACCTAATAGACAGTAGAGAAAACAATGCGCCCACATGATTTAAATTTGTTGATGATTTTTGATGCCATCATGACAGAGGGTGCCATTACCCGCGCAGCTGATAGGTTATCAATGACGCAGCCGGCGGTCTCTAATGCGCTTTCACGCATGCGCACCGCTTGGAATGACGAACTATTTGTTAAAGATGGACGTGGTATTCAGCCTACCTCATTTGCTAAAAACTTATGGAGCCAAATTCAGGGGCCATTAGGTGAGCTCGAAGTTGCCGTTAACCCAACTGACTTTAACCCTGCAACGGCTAAACGTACCTTTCGTATAGCAGCAACTGACAGCATTGTCTCCATGGTGTGGGGACCGCTTCGCAAAGTTATTGAAAATGAAGCGCCAGGAATTAATATCCATGCCATTCCTAATTACGACATGGAAACCGATAAAATACTCAAAGATGCTGAAGCAGAACTCACTTTCTCTAAATATCAGGAGCCTGGCTCTGTTATTCGTGCCGAACATGTTCTCGACCCAAGCTGGGTTGTGGTAATGCGCCCCGATCATCCATTAGCAAAATCTCAATTGACCTTAGAAGACTTTGTTGCGGCTGACCACCTTCTAGTTTCTGTTACGGGCGATGTGACTGGACCTACAGATCAGGTACTGGCGAATTTAGGCCTTAAACGCCGCGTGGCAATGTCAGTAAACCAGTTTTATAACGCTACACCGTTACTAAAAGAGAGCAACCTTATTTGTGTAGCACCGTCTTTGGTAATGGAAAAAGAGATTTTCTCAGGCGAATTGGCAGTATTTGAAACGCCAATAGAAATTGTCAGCTCTCCGCTGTCTGTGATGTGGCACAAACGTCAGGATCAAGACGCGGGCTTACAGTGGCTTAGAGGACTCGTAGTTAGATTTATTCGCGAACGTGTACAACGTCATGAAATGCTGCTCTCTCAATGCTGTAGAAAAGCCTATTGCGCCGAAACGGTTAAGCGCTTTATGGACCAGCGCAATATGGACTGTGAAGAATTTACGCCAGCGCATTTGAAAACGCCCAGCAACGATGAAATGGACGAAGAACGCGACACCGTAGCGGTTGGAAAAGAAACAGCTTAATACTAGCCTGCTTAGATAACTACACACTCGGCGAGACTTAACATGTTCGTCATTGCGTTGTGTTATCGCAGGTAAAGTGGTTCTAAAACATTCAAAGCCCTAATAAAAAAACCGCTCAAAGAGCGGCTTTTTCTTAGTTCGAACAAAGAAGCTAATTTACTTCTTTTTCTTTGCTTTCGGGTTTGGCAGGTCAGTAATACTTCCTTCGAAGATTTCAGACGCAAGACCAATTGATTCGTTAAGCGTTGGGTGAGCGTGGATAGTCAATGCTACGTCTTCAGCGTCAGCACCCATCTCAATAGCTAGGCCGATTTCGCCAAGCATTTCGCCCGCGTTGGTACCTACCATAGCACCACCGATTACGCGGCCCGTTTCTTTGTCGAAAATCATCTTAGTCATACCGTTAGTTGCATCAGATGCAATTGCACGGCCTGAAGCAGCCCATGGGAACGTTGCTGTTTCATAGCTTACGCCCTGCTCTTTCGCTTCTTTTTCAGTTAGACCAACCCAAGCAACTTCTGGCTCAGTGTACGCTACTGAAGGAATAGCACGTGGGTCGAAGTAATGCTTCTGTCCAGCAATAACTTCTGCAGCAACGTGACCTTCGTGAACCGCTTTGTGCGCAAGCATTGGCTGACCTACAAGGTCACCGATTGCGAAGATGTGGTCAACGTTAGTACGCATTTGCTTATCAACGTTGATGAAGCCACGCTCGTCAACGTTTACGCCAGCTGCATCTGCGCCAACTAGCTTACCGTTTGGCTTACGACCAACAGCAACAAGTACTTTGTCGTAGCGCACTGGCTCAGCAGGTGCGTTCTTACCTTCAAAAGTTACGTACAAGCCATCGTCTTTTGCTTCAACCGCAGTCACTTTGGTTTCAAGCATGATGTTAAACTTGTCTTTGTAGTCTTTCATGAACACTTTCATGATGTCTTTGTCAGCTGCTGGAATTAGCTGATCTAAGAATTCAACTACATCAATGTTCGAGCCAAGTGCTTCGTATACTGTACCCATTTCTAGACCGATGATACCACCGCCCAGTACTAGCATTTTCTCTGGAATATCTTTCATTTCCAGTGCGCCAGTTGAGTCGATTACACGATCATCTTCTGGAATGAACGGTAGGCTTACTGGCTCAGAACCCGCAGCAATAATTGCTTTTTCGAAAGTAATAGTAGTAACGTCGTCACCATTTTTTACTTCTAGGGTGTTTGCGCCTGTGAATTTACCGAAGCCTTGTACATGCTTGGTTTTACGCATTTTAGACATACCGCTAAGACCGTTTGTTAATTGCTTAACAACGCCGTCTTTGTATTCGCGGATTTTATCTAAATCGATGGTAGGCTCGCCAAACGATACACCGTGGCTAGCAAGGTGCTTCGCTTCTTTCATCACTTTAGCAACGTGAAGAAGGGCTTTTGAAGGGATACAGCCAACGTTAAGACAAACACCACCAAGCGTGTCGCGAGAGTCTACGATAACTGTTTCAATACCTAAGTCAGCCGCACGGAATGCTGCTGAATAACCGCCAGGGCCGCCGCCCAGTACCACCAATTGCGTTTTAATTTCGCTCATTGTGAACCTCAATCCTGTTCTTGTAGGGTCATGCTATTACTTTTGTGTAATAGCATAACCTAAATGCCACCAAATGGGCTTATAAAATCGTCGAAAATGTTACTGATATTGTAAACTTTTTCGACCTTTTATTTAAAGTATGATTCTGCGCAAGTCAGTTAGGTTTGCAGCAACCTCAGTAGAGAATCTTGCACCTACCGCACCATCGATGACTCGGTGGTCGTATGACAGGCTTAGCGGCACCATTAAGCGCGGCTCAAACTCTTTACCATTCCACTTAGGCTTCATCTCAGACTTAGACACACCTAATATGGCGACTTCTGGTGCATTTACAATAGGCGTAAACGCCGTGCCACCAATACCACCTAGACTAGAGATGGTGAACGTTCCACCCTGCATGTCAGCCGCTTTAAGCTTGCCTTCACGGGCTTTCTTAGATGTTTCAATAAGCTCTTGAGACAGCTGCTCAATACCTTTCTTATTCACGTCACGAATAACAGGTACAACAAGGCCTCCCGGTGTTTCAACCGCAATACCAATGTTGATAAACTTCTTAATGATTAAGCTCTCGCCGTCGTCAGACAGTGATGAGTTGAATACTTCGTATTTCTCAAGCGCTTTCGCTACCGCTTTCATAACGAATACTAGTGGTGTGATCTTAAGACCAGACTTAATTTTCGCGTGGTAAGCGTTTTGCTCTTTACGGAATTCTTCAACTTCAGTGATATCTGCTTCGTCGAACTGCGTAACGTGCGGGATAGTCGCCCAGTTACGGTGTAAGAACGGTCCAGAGATCTTTTGAATTCGAGAAAGCTTTTGTTCTTCAATCTCACCAAACTTGCTGTGATCAACAGGCTTAACCGGCACGATTTGAAGTACGTTGTCGCCCACAGGCGCACTGCCTGAAGCTGCTGCTGTGCGAGGTTTCGCAAGCTCAGCTTTCACATAGGCTTGAACGTCTTCTTTCAAGATACGGTTTTTAGGACCAGAGCCGTTAACTTGAGTCAGGTCTACACCAAACTCACGAGCAATACGGCGAACCGAAGGAGAAGCATGTGCTTTACCTGTATTCTTGGCTTCTGGCGCTGGAGGCACAGGAGAGCGACCTTGCGAGGCTTCCTGCTGTGACGCTTGTTGAGTCTCTTCTTGCTTAGGCGCTTCAGCAGGCTTTTCAGCTGCACTTGAAGACGAACCACCGCTGGTCTCAAGCTTAACAACCAAGGTGCCTTGCTTAACTTTGTCGCCCGCTTTGATAAAGACTTCTTTGATCGTACCTGCATGTGTTGAAGGCACATCCATGGTCGCTTTATCAGTTTCTAGCGTGATAAGACCGTCTTCTTTTTCAACGGTATCGCCAGCTGATACAAGTACATCGATAACGTCAACTTCACCGTCTTCACCAATGTCTGGTACAGCAACTTCGATAGTCTCGCTACTTGCAGACGCCGCTGGCGCTGATTCTTGCTTTGAACTTTCCTGCGCAGCCGGTGCAGATGCTTCAGAAGAAGCATCGCTAGACGCCGATTCACTTGAAGACGAGCCTGAGCCCGCTACTTCAAGCTTGATCACTACCGTACCTTCTTTCACTTTATCGCCAGTACTGATGAATACTTCTTTCACCGTACCTGCGTGTGTTGAAGGAACGTCCATGGTTGCTTTATCGGTTTCAAGGGTAATTAGCCCATCTTCTTTTTCAATGGTGTCGCCCACTGAAACCAATACGTCAATTACGTCTACTTCGTCGTCAGAACCGATATCCGGTACTGCAACTTCAATCACTTCGCTGCTGCCAGACGCAGCTGGCGCTTCTTCTGACTTGCTTTCGCTTTTTGGTGCTTCTTCTTGCTTAGGTGCATCTTCTTTAGAAGATTCATCTGAAGCGTTTTCTTCAGACGCGCCTTCATCGGCACTGTCACCATTGGCAACTTTCATTTCACCAATCACATCGCCTTCTTTGATTTTATCGCCTACTGATACAGACAGGCTAACAATCTCACCTTCAAACGGTGCTGGGATGTCCATTGACGCCTTGTCACTTTCAACAGTAACAACGCCTTCATCAGCCTCAATGTTGTCGCCTACGGCAACACATAGCTCGATAACTTCAACTTCGTCACCGCCTACGTCGGGTACGATAATCTTTTGAATATCTGACATATGTAAAATACCTTATCTGGCTTACGCGTAAAGTGGGTTAAGTTTTTCAGCGTTAATTTCAAAACGCTTAATGGCTTCTGCTACCACTTTCTTCTCAACGTCACCGCGCTGAACCAATTCGTAAAGTGATGCCACCACAATGTATGACGCATTAACTTCAAAGTGAGTACGCAAGTTTTCACGGCTATCGCTTCGACCGAAACCGTCTGTACCTAGGCAGCGGTATTCAGTTTCGATGAACGCACGTACTTGGTCTGAGTAGTTCTTCACATAGTCAGTGGCAGAAATCGCAGGACCTGCGTCTTTCGTAATTACCTGACCAATGTAAGGTACTTTTTGCTCAGCTTCTGGGTTTAGCATGTTCCAGCGTGCTACGTCTTGACCTTCACGCGCTAGCTCGTTGAACGAGGTCACTGAGTAAACGTCAGATGATACGTTGTAGTCGTCACAAAGAATTTGTGCCGCTTTACGCACTTCGTTCAAGATAGTACCTGAGCCCATTAGCTGTACGTTAAGCTTAGACTTGTCATTTTCAACACGCTCAAGCTTGTAGATACCTTTAATGATCTGTTCAGCAACATCATCACCTTCTGGCATTGCAGGATGCTGATAGTTCTCGTTCATCAATGTTAGGTAATAGAAGATATTCTCGTTATTACCGTACATGCGACGTAGACCGTCTTGAACGATAACTGCTACTTCGTAACCATACGTTGGGTCGTAAGTAATACAGTTAGGAATTAGGTTCGCTTGAACATGTGAGTGGCCGTCTTGGTGCTGTAGACCTTCACCGTTAAGTGTGGTTCTACCCGCAGTTGCGCCTAATAGGAAACCACGCGCTTGGCTATCGCCTGCTGCCCACGCCAAGTCACCAACACGTTGGAAACCAAACATTGAGTAGTAAATGTAGAACGGAATAGTGGTAGCGTTACACGTTGAGTAAGACGTACCCGACGCAACCCACGATGCCATTGCACCTAGCTCGTTAATACCTTCTTGTAATACCTGACCTTTCTTATCTTCGCGATAGTAAGCTACTTGGTCGGCATCTTGCGGTACGTATTTCTGGCCTTCATTGGCGTAAATACCTACCTGACGGAACAAGCCTTCCATACCAAATGTACGGGCTTCATCAGGAATAATTGGCACAATACGCTTACCAATTTTCTTATCTTTCAATAGCGCGTTAAGTACACGTACGAACGTCATGGTTGACGATACTTGACGGTCACCTGAACCTTTTAAGATGGCGTCGAATGCACTTAGCTCAGGAATTTCAAGCTGCTCTTCAGCCTGTTCACGGCGAGAAGGCAAGTAACCGCCTAGTGCTTCACGACGCTCACGAAGGTACTTCATTTCTTCGCTGTCTTCGTCGAACTTGAAGTATGGCAGGTCAGCAATTTTCTCGTCTGCTACAGGAATATTGAAACGATCGCGGAACGCTTTGATTGAATCAACGTCCATTTTCTTAACGTTGTGCGCTACGTTTTGTGCTTCGCCTGATGCACCTAGACCAAAACCTTTAACCGTTTTAGCAAGGATTACCGTTGGACGACCTTTCGTATCAATGGCTTTTTGGTAAGCCGCGAATACCTTAACCGGATCGTGACCACCACGGTTCAAGCGCCAGATGTCGTCGTCAGACATGTTCGCTACAAGTGCCGCTGTTTCAGGATACTTGTTGAAGAAGTTTTCACGGGTGTACTTGCCGCCTTTGGCTTTACAGTTCTGATATTCACCGTCTACCGTTTCACCCATAAGCTGAATTAGCTTGCCAGATTTATCACGAGCTAATAGCTCATCCCAGTAGCTACCCCAAATAACTTTCACTACTTCCCAGCCAGCGCCGCGGAACGTACCTTCAAGTTCTTGGATAATTTTGCCGTTACCACGTACCGGGCCGTCTAGACGCTGAAGGTTACAGTTGATAACAAACGTTAGGTTGTCTAGGCCTTCACGAGAAGCAAGACCAATTGCACCCAAGCTCTCTGGCTCATCACACTCACCGTCACCCATGTAGCAGTAAACGCGCTGACCTGAACAGTCTTTGATACCACGGTTAGTTAGGTACTTAAGGAAGCGCGCTGTGTAGATAGCTTGAAGTGGACCAAGACCCATAGATACGGTTGGGAACTGCCAGTAGTCTTTCATCAAGTGAGGGTGTGGGTAAGACGACAGACCATCGCCAGCACACTCTTGACGGAAGTTGTTTAACTGTTCTTCAGTTAAGTTGCCTTCCATATATGAGCGCGCATAAATACCTGGAGAAATATGGCCCTGAGCGAAAATAAAGTCGCCGCCTTGGTTCTCGTTAGGCGCTTTGAAGAAGTGGTTAAAGCCAACATCGTAAAGCATAGCTGATGATGCAAAGCTACCAATGTGGCCACCAAGCTCTAGATCTTTCTTAGATGCACGCAATACAATCATCAATGCGTTCCAACGAATCGCCGCACGGATGCGCGCTTCGATGGTCAAGTCGCCAGGCATTTTTGGCTCTTGCGCTGCTGGGATAGTATTGATGTAGGCAGTAGTTGCGTCATACGGTAGATGCGCTCCGCTGCGACGTGCTTTATCAATAAGTTTTTCGAGTAAATAGTGGGCGCGTTCTACGCCTTCCTCTTCTAAAACCGACTCAAGCGCATCAATCCACTCTTTAGTTTCTTGAGGATCTACATCTTGGTGCATCATATCAGACATGGTGCCATCCTATTTTTTGCTTATATAGAAAATCCTCCCTTAGCATTGCCTCTACTCTTAAAGGCGCTAAAAGAAGGAAAACTAAATTACGTTGTACTCACAGTGACCCAATCTGGCTCACCTGCTTTTGCAGTGGCACAGGAAAAACCTGACCGGCCTCTGCGAATGAATAGCTATCTAGCCCTTATCTTATAAAAGGTCAGACTAGTAACTAAATCTCTAATCGTCGCAATGCGCGCTGTACGCGGGTATCGCGTTGATTAATGGTTAATAGCGTTTTTTCAATAAACGCCAAATGTGTATTACATGCCTGACGCGCAGCTTCAGGGTCGCGAGAAGCAATGGCTTCTACAATTTCACGACGCTGCTTAGCAATATCTTCCACCGCTTCAGGGTGCGCTGCCAGCATGTCAAAGTTTCGTTCAATATTGTCCACCAGCATGCTTTGCATGGTGCTCATTACGTGCAACAACACCATATTGTGTGATGCTCTTGCCATAATGATATAAAACTGTCCTAGCGCCTCAGCTTGGGCACGCTTGCTTTCGTGCGCTTTAGGCGTAGGTACGTCGTTCAATGCTTGCTTTAATGCGTTGTAATCTTCAGGTTGACCACGAAGTGCCGCGTAGTACGCCGCCATCCCTTCAAGCGCATGACGAAATTCAAGCAAATCAAATTGAGTTTCAGGACGCTGGCTAACTAAGTCCATTAGGGGGTCTGTCATGGCAGAATTAAGGTTGCGGTTAACAAACGTACCGCCGCCTTGCTTACGTTCTACCAACCCACGTGCCTGTAAATTACCAATGGCTTCCCTAAGCGAAGGTCGCGATACATCAAATTCAAGCGCAAGCTCTCTCTCTGGCGGTAATTTCTGACCAGCCAATAACGTACCGTCGAGTATCATTGACTCGAGTTGCTCGGTAATCACATCAGAGAGTTTTTTTCGCTGCTGCCGCATGCGCTCTACGTATCCTTCTATTTAAACCATGCTCTATAACAATAGAGACGTTATAAGAGCGGTGAATGTAAAAAATAATCGTGGAATATTTAATCACAAACGCAATTGGTAATACCATTTTACCTATCTAGTTTAAGGCAGATCGATTTCGAGGTAAATACTCACAAGCATAGCAAAGCATTTACCTTTTGCTGGGTGTTAAGCTTTATTGTTGAATTTGTTAAGAAAAATCAGTAACCGCAAACTGGTCTGATGAGGAAGGGAGAATGCATTAATTGGGGCAAAGCGCCTGATCTACATACAATTAATATATAGACCAAACGCCCTTCTAAGCCGAGTAGACTAGTAAATGTTAAAAATAATGACTATGCAAGACTACCTACAAGCGTGAGCGCTGATGTTATTACAAGAAGAAAAATAACATTACGTTTTGCTAACTTTACAAGCACCTTCGGTTCTATTGCTGCATTTTCAGCCTGCAACTGCTGTTCATCAGGCGTTAGAATCTCAGCTTTCGAAGAAATTTGTGTAAGCACATCGTATGCAGGTACATCGAACTGAAGTGCATACTTAATCCACTCAGGCAACGCTCGTGAGAAATGTCCCATCATCAGCATGCCAAAAGCGGTAACGCGAACAGGAATATAATCAAGTGCAAACATCAATCTTCCCGCAGCGGCTTTTAAAGGGTGATTTGCATCACACAATGCCTCGGTTGTGCTTCGACTCAAGCCATAAAACAGCGCGCCAGGTGCACCAAAAGCAATAAACCACAGCATCACAGCGGCATAGTGTTGATAGTTAAGCCAGGTAAGATGTTGGCCAAAAGTTTTGCCTTCTGTACCCGCACTTCCGTCACTGTCTGATTGACTTGCACAATGCCCTAATTGGTCGGTGTACATACTGCACGCCTGAAGGTCACCTCGGTCAGCAGCATTCAAAAAACTCTTGTAGACAGCTCGCAATGCAGGGCAGCCAATACAGATGAACAAAATTATGCTTTGCTCTATAAACGTAAGAAATGCGCCAAGTACCCAGTATTCAATTGCTCCCAGCACTACTGCGGGAAGTAAAAGATAGAAATAAAGTGCTGTGGATGAGACCTTTTTACTACCCTCCTCATCTTCATTTCCTTCTTGAAACTTAATCAACCCTTTATCTTGAAGAAAAGCACGATATTGAGCGGCATACTTTTCAATATGCCAATTAGGTGTTTTTGTTATCAACCGCTCGAGGCTGAGAACTAATAGCAAGCTCATTAACATCATAGGTATTGAGTTTCCTTTTTTCTGCAGTGCGGATTAGTTAAATTATTTAAACCCAGCAACGCGCATTCTATATCTTGCCCAATCGAAAGCTGCACCAGGGTCAGTTTTTCGCCCTGGCGCTATATCATTATGGCCTACGATACGCCCTAAAGTGATCCGAGGATAGTATCTCGTAATAAAATCAGTGAGTTCGCCAAGGGCTTGGTACTGTGCATCGGTGTAAGGCAACGTATCAGTACCTTCAAGTTCAATACCTATAGCATAGTCGTTACAGCGGCTGCGGCCTTGAAATGAAGACAGGCCCGCGTGCCATGCCCGCTGTTCAAAGGGCACAAATTGCTCTATTTCACCCGTTCGATAAATTACACAATGAGCAGAGACCCGTAACCCAGCAATTTCTCTATAAAAAGGATGTTCATCAGGATTGAGGGTTCCGGTAAACAATTGGCGAATGCCCGGCGTACCAAACTGTGAAGGAGGTAGTGAAATATTGTGTATCACTAACAGGCTAACGTCTGCGCTGTCAGGACGGGCATCATAATGCGGACTTGCTGTGTACTTTGCTTCGTTGTAAAGCACCATAGTATTTGCTTCGATAATTGATTTTCTGCGTTATAGCCTACATTGTATATGGATATAAGTGTATAGGGCTATACATTGCATTCTAATAAGCTAATCAGTAAGTTAGTCCTTTGCTTAAGAGATTACGCCGAGTATTTAGCAATGCGAAAAGCGGTGCACCACTATTATAAGAAAGGTAGAAGCATGAATGAACAACAAGACCCGACAGCGTCGACGGGTAAATGGATGGTTGCGCTTGCTTGGATTTGCGGTTTTGGTCTACTGGTTTTTGTTTTCTCAGATCTTTTAGAAAAACAAATTAACCCAAATAGCGAACCAACATCAGAGCGTATTGGTTCACAAACCGAAGTCCGACTTAAGCAAAATCGCCAAGGTCACTATGTGACAACAGGTTATATTAATGGTGAAGAAGTCGTATTTCTTGTTGATACAGGTGCAACTGACGTGGCCGTTCCCGCTCATTTGGCTAACAAGCTTCAACTCAAAGCGGGTCGAGAAGGGTTAGCCAGCACAGCTAACGGCGTGGTAAGAGTCGCCGAATCGACCATTGAAACTTTGCGCATTGGTGAAATTGTGGTGCGCGATGTAAAAGCAAACTTAAACCCCGGTATGCAAGATGACCATATATTGCTGGGAATGAGTGTTCTTCGCCAATTAGAGTTTACTCAGCGCGGAGAATGGTTAATATTGCGTACCCTTTAAATACACAGATAGCATAGATCATAGCGATGAAGATGACATCACCAGACATGCAAGCGATTCGAGAGCAAGTATCGAACGCGCTTATTGAAGATCTTGGCGGCGAATTAAATGCTGCAAACGACATTACGGCGAACCTGATAGATGAAAGCGTTAACGCAAAAGCCACTATTATTACGCGAGAGCCTTGCGTGGTTTGTGGAATCGCATGGGCAAACCAAGCATTTGCACTAATCGACGAGTCGGTGTCGCTAACGTGGCATGTAAAAGATGGTGACAAAGTTGATGCCAACACCGTACTGGTTAGTTTGGAAGGCTCTGCTCGCGCGATATTGACGGCAGAACGTACGGCGCTTAACTTCCTGCAAACCTTGTCGGCAACCGCCACTGTTACTGCCTTTTACGCTAAGTATTTAGATGGCTCCGACACTAAAATTCTCGATACCCGCAAAACGTTGCCAGGTTTGCGGCACGCACAGAAATACGCGGTGCGTTGTGGTGGTGGTCAAAACCATCGTGTGGGTTTGTTCGATGCATTCTTAATTAAGGAAAACCACATATTTTCTTGCGGAAACATCGAAAAAGCCGTAAGCCGAGCGAAAACAATGATGCCGGGCAAGCCTGTTGAAGTAGAGGTAGAGAACTTAACCGAGCTTGAACAAGCCCTTAGTGCAGGTGCCGACATTGTCATGCTGGATAATTTTTCTAACGAACAGATCCAACAGGCAGTGGCGCTCAACAAAGGTCAATGTAAACTGGAAGTATCAGGAAACATTACTGATGAACGACTGGCGTCTCTCGCTAAGCTAGGCGTAGATTACATTTCATCTGGAGCTTTAACCAAGCACGTTCAGGCCATTGATTTGTCGCTGCGCATTAACTTGTCATAACAGAATGAGTACAAAAACAAGTACTCATGCGCTAATCGAGTGTCAATATCTTAGTTAATCGTGAGCACAGAAAACGTGAGTTGTGGTATAACCATAGATACAACAACTCGCGCATATCCTCAGTTATTTCACCTTATGTTTCTTTGTGTATAGATAGACATACATAGCTAAGTCATTAAGATTTATACGAAAGTTTAAGTTAACAGGCCTGCCATGGTCTAGCGAACCATGGCATACTGCAAAAGCTAGACATACGTATATTTGCCTATACTTGTCAGTGACAAATAAAATTCTATACTGAGTATCAAGTACCAGGGGCGTTAACAAGGGCGACTCGGGTATAAACGTCAATTTGAATTAGATTTTAAACTTTACGTGTTATACACGTCCCGGAGAAAAACCATGATGAACATGAATACTAAAAACCAAAAAGGTTTCACCCTAATCGAACTAATGATTGTTGTTGCAATCATCGGTATCCTTGCAGCAATCGCACTTCCTGCTTACCAAAACTACACGCAAAAGGCGCGCTTCACTGAAGTTACCAATGCGACAGCAGCAGCTAAAACAGCTGTTGAAATTTGTGCTCAAACAGTCGATGATTCTCTAGCGACCTGTGATGGTGGTACCAACGGAATCCCAGCAGATATCACTGCATCAACTACCGGCTACACAACTGCTATGGTAAGAGTATC
Organism: Alteromonas sp. CNT1-28; assembly: GCF_022348345.1. Classification (NCBI taxonomy): domain Bacteria; kingdom Pseudomonadati; phylum Pseudomonadota; class Gammaproteobacteria; order Alteromonadales; family Alteromonadaceae; genus Alteromonas; species Alteromonas sp. CNT1-28. Next base: position 44,842 of record NZ_JAKREZ010000007.1, read on the forward strand.
GACATCTAACGGAGCTATCGTTGCCACTGCGTCAGGCGATTCTGGCGTGACTCAGGCAGACGGTTCAACTCCTGCAACTTACACATTAACACCAGCTGTAGCTGCAAACGGAAACGTAAATTGGACTGCTACTTGCAACCCTACAACTCTTTGCTAAGTACAGTTGCTTACATTTGACAAAGAAAAACCCAGTTTAATGCTGGGTTTTTTGTAATTTTTTAGGTTTAAGTTTATGGCAAAGGCTGCGACTGTATTCACTTGGCAAGGCAAAGATCGTAGGGGACAAGCTCGAAAAGGCGAAATTTCTGCTACATCACTTTCTGAAGCAAAAAACCTTCTTCGGCGCCAGGGTATTTCCGCCAATAAAGTCAAAAAATTAGCTAAGCCACTTTTTGGCGGTGCAAAAAAAATCACTCCCGCTGATATCTCTGTTATCTCTCGTCAAATCGCGACTATGCTAGCAGCTGGCGTTACCCTTATCCAATCTTTAGAGATGATAGCTCAGGGGCATGCGAACCCGTCAATGCGAAAACTGCTGGGTGAAATAACCGAAGAAGTAAAATCGGGTAATCCGCTTTCTTCAGCATTAAGAAAACATCCTCTTTACTTTGATGACCTGTATTGCGATTTGGTTTATACCGGCGAGCAATCAGGTGCGCTTGAAACCATTTACGACCGTATTGCGACCTACAAAGAGAAAGCCGAAGCACTAAAATCAAAAATCAAAAAAGCGATGTTTTACCCTATCGCGGTTTTGGTTGTTGCTTTTATTGTTACGACCATCCTTCTTATATTTGTTGTGCCACAGTTTGAGGAAATTTTCAGTAGCTTTGGCGCAGAACTCCCCGCTTTCACCCAGTTCGTGTTAGCTATTTCCCGGTTTGTGCAAGACTACGGTATTTTTATCGCCATCGGTATTGGCGGTGCAGGCTTTATGTTTATGCGTACTTACAAGCGAAGCCAAAAGCTGCGTGATTCGGTAGACCGCAAAATCCTAAAGATTCCTGTTATTGGTGAAATTCTTAAGAAAGCCAGTATCGCCCGATTTACCCGAACGTTAGCAACTACTTTTGCAGCAGGTGTTCCGCTAATAGGTGCACTTGAATCTGCGGCCGGAGCCTCGGGTAATGCGGTATATCGCGATGCCATATTATATATGCGCAAAGAGGTGGCAGGCGGTATGCCTATGCATGTTGCTATGCGCGCAACACAAGTCTTTCCTGACATGGTTACGCAAATGATTGCCATTGGTGAAGAGTCTGGAGCCGTCGATGAAATGCTAAGTAAAATTGCTACTATTTACGAAGCTGAAGTTGACGATATGGTAGATGGCCTCACCAGCCTACTTGAACCTATGATCATGGCCGTACTTGGTGTGGTGATTGGTGGCCTTATTGTGGCTATGTATCTTCCTATATTCCAAATGGGTAACGTGGTATAACGTGCCCATTACTTAAAAAGAAACGCTATATAAAAATTAAAAGAACCACACCTAATGGACGCTATAATTTCGCTTAGCCAGCTATACCCCGCTGTTTTTTACTCTCTCATTTTTCTTGTCAGCTTAATGATAGGCAGTTTTTTAAACGTTGTAATTTACCGTTTACCTATCATGATGGAGCGCAGTTGGCAGCAAGAGTATCAAAACTATTTTAGTGAAAGCGATGTTGCTGGAAAAGCGGATGACGATTCAGCTGTGACACAAGAAGTGTTCAACCTTGTAAAGCCTGATAGCACCTGTCCAAGCTGCGGTCACAAAATTCGAGCATGGGAAAACATCCCAGTTATTAGCTACTTATTTCTTAAAGGCAAGTGTGCCAAGTGTAAAGTAGGCATTTCTATTCGCTACCCTCTTGTAGAGCTTTTCACTGCAATTGCGTGTACATTCGCTGCCTATCAATTTGGTGTCACATCGCAAGCACTGTGGGCTGTAGCATTTACCTATGTATTAGTTGCCTTACTGTTCATTGACTTAGACAAAATGTTATTGCCCGACCAGCTAACGCTACCACTTCTTTGGTTAGGTTTGTTGTTAAGTACTCAGCACGTGTTCGTAGGTACGACAGACGCCATTATTGGAGCAGCTGCGGGATACCTAAGTTTATGGTCGGTTTACTGGCTATTTAAATTAGCAACAGGAAAAGAAGGCATGGGCTACGGCGATTTTAAACTACTCGCTGCGCTTGGTGCATATACTGGTTGGCAAGGCCTGCCCGTCATTATTTTGCTATCCTCTTTCGTTGGCGCTGTGGCTGGTGTGTTAATTATGGTATTTCAAAACAAAGGCAAATCGCTGGCAATTCCATTTGGCCCCTATCTTGCCGTAGCAGGATGGCTAACCCTTCTGTTTAAAGACGAAATCATCACCACCTATCTCGAGTATGTGCTGTAATGAGTAAGGTAGCTTCAAATATGAAAAAACAACGCCAAGTTTTTGTAGTGGGTTTAACGGGTGGTATTGGCAGTGGAAAATCTGCTGCAACTGCAATGTTTGAACGCCTCGGAATTGATGTTGTTGATGCAGATGAAGTAGCTAGAGATGTGGTAGCAGTTGGCTCTGAAGGACTAAACCAAATACAAGCGCACTTTGGAAACGGCATCTTGCTTCAAGACGGTAGCTTAAATCGCGCAGCGTTACGTGAAAAAGTCTTCGCTGATAATGAAGAAAAAAAATGGCTTAACGAATTACTTCACCCACTTATTCGGATGCGTATGCAACAGCTTATTGCTGAATCTACTAGTGCGTACACAATCTTGTCTGTGCCCCTTTTGGTGGAAAACAAGCTTGCTGAAATGTGTAACCACGTAGTGGTAGTAGATTGCCCTGAAAGTGTACAGCTAGAACGTGCACTTAAACGCGATGGCAGCGCAGAAGCTACAATAAGAAGTATCATGGCTTCGCAGGCCTCACGTAAAGAAAGAATACATGCTGCTGACGATGTTCTAGATAACAGTACTACGTTACAAGCGTTAGAGTCGCAAGTGTCTGCTCTTCATGAACGATTGTTGGCGCTTTCTACAGCATCATCTTAACTCACCTACAAGGTGCAACCTCGCCTACTGCGTAAAAAGCATAAAGCCTCTCAAAACACTGTTCTTCAACGTTTCATTCGTTTTTTGAAACTTTTTTGACCAATTAACGTCAAAGTATTAATTTGTCGAACAAGTATACTTGGCTTAAACGCTTTGATGCTTTAGGCTTATTGCCATTCGCTGGTCTATAATATTTCAACCGCAAGCTTTCTAAGTCTATGTGTTTTAAGGGGTTCCATGGGTAACGCTGTATTCGAATTTCCACTTAAGGAAAAAGTACGTAATTATTTACGTGTAGAGCAGCTGCTTGGGCAACTTAAAATTACCGCTAAATCAGAGCATACACACCTTCAGCTTGTATTTTTTGAGCAGCTATTCGAATTACTCGACCTCATTGAACGATTAGATCTTCGCTCTGACTTAACTAAAGATCTCGAAGCTCACGAAAAGAATTTAGTGTATTGGTCTAAACACCCCAAAATCGATAGCACTGCGTTAGACCAAGCACTTAAAACGGTACTTAGGTTGAAAGAAAAGCTTAAAACCGATCGTCGATTTGGTAGTGCACTAAAAGACGACAAATTGCTAAGCGCTATTCGCCAGCGTTTTGCTATTCCCGGTGGCGCATGTAGTTTTGATTTACCCAATTTACATTTTTGGCTACAGCAACCATTAGAACAGCGCCAAGAAGAAATTACTCAATGGCTTGAAACGTTGGGTTTACTTGACGATGCTATCGCGGTCAGTCTTTCGTTTATTCGTGAACGTGGACAGTTTGTTAATGTTGTAGCTGACAACGGTTTTTATCAGGGCGCAGCCGAAGATAAAAACGAGCTAATTCGCGTTAAATGTAGTGTAGATGAAGGTTATTACCCTACGCTCAGTGGCAACAAGTATCGCTACGCGCTTCGCTTTATGCAGTTCACACCGAAAGAAGGGCATACCGGTGCAATTGAAAGTAGTATTCAGTTTCACCTAGCCGCCTGTTAAACTATACGCATAAATCTTATTTTCCTGTCTAGAATGAACATTTCGCAATAGCGAGATGTTATGTACGACGTATTTCACTGGAGTAAATAATGGAAGTGAAATGTCCTATTTGTGCCAAGCAAGTTGTTTGGTCACCCGCTAGCGAATTTCGCCCTTTTTGCAGCAAGAAATGTCAGCTTATCGATTTAGGTGAGTGGGCAGCAGAAGATAGAAAAATTGCCGGTAAGCCAGCAGAAGACGCTACGCCAAAACATATAGATGTAGAAGAAATTGAGGCCATGTTGGCGCAGCAGTCAGATGACTTTTTTAAGCACTAAACATTAAACCACTGAGTTTAAACAAAGGTTAAGCTCAGTGGGTGTTTTTGATAAAACAATAGGTTTTGATGAGCCTTAACGCTTTCTAAGTAATCCGGCCGCACCCAAAAGCAACAACCAGAATGCAGCTCCACCACCGCCATTTTCACTGCTGCCGTCATCGCCACCATTGTCGTTCCCGGGCTGCTGATCAATCAGGGTGTTAGGTGTTTTATTCAGCTCACTGTCTGTTACTTCATTACTATCAAGAATATTGATAGCGTAGACGGTAACAAAGTTCTCGTACCCCGGCATAGCGCCACTTGTGCACTGCTCGCTGGTAAAGTTAACCATGGGCGTTCTGCCAAAGTCGTTTAGGCAGCGCGGCAACGCTTGCATGTCTTCCAAAATAGCCATGTCTTCTGTAAACACTTGCCCAAAAACAGTGAAGCCACCGTTTTGAACGTCGAGATTGGCGCTGTTGTCGTTGATATTGAAAAACCATTGATTGGTAGCACTATCGGGGTTACCACCAACCTTAGCCATGGCGATTGTCCCTCTGACATTTGACAGTTCCGGTTCATTTCCCACCGCTGGCTCTGATTCAACAGCAGCATGGCTAAAACCATTTTCGTATTTAAAGCCACCACCTTGCACAACAAAGTCGGTTTCTAGACGGTGAATAATAGTGTCTGTATACGCACCCTCATTAACGTAGCTAAGAAAGTTTTCGACTGTTTTGGGTGTAGTGGTGTCATGCAAGTTAACGCGTATATTGCCTTGCGAGGTAACAAACTCAACGATGGTAGCCTGCGCACAAAAAGAAAAAAGTGCAGTACATGATGCAATTTTTATTAGCTTTTTTATTGGGAATTTCATAGTGTCACTTTGTTAATTGATAATCACAAAGCGCAACATAATAGAGTGGTAAATATGGTAATACTAGTTAGTTTGTTCAAATAACATGTATCGTTTCGCAAAACCCATCATCTTGGGCAATTGCCCAGTATCGCATTTTGCTACAGTCGTTAAATACAGGGTTAGCACTTTATGCAACACGTCTTAATTCACTGGCTTAAATTAATAAGTATCCTTTCTTGCGCCTAGCTCGTAGCTAACCTCCTCGGTAAAAACTTCAGCGGTGAAAGCCGAAATAATGTGTGCCTGAGCAGCATCGCGCCATCAAACAGTAGAGCTTTAGTCGTGTTGCAAGCCAATGTTATGGCTAGTTCATGCGATTTGAAATCTCTTTGAGTCGTATGAGCTGCTGAATAAAAAACGGTAAGGTAACAACTTTCTCACTGTAATCATAAACGTATATCAAGATAGCCAGAATAGTACCAACCTCTGGTACGCTGTCAGTACCGTTAATCGCCAGTAACGGTGTCGCTACTAATAGCGATATAGTGCCAAACCAAATGACACCAAAATTCAATGTCTCCACATCAGACAGCTTTACGTTCCAGCGCATCAGCTTGAGAAAATGACTGCGAACGGCCGTATTCGTTCTTTGTGTCAAAATGTCTACACGTTGCTCAAGTATTTGATTGTACTGAGTATGATACTGGTATTGTTTCTCCCCAGTTATTAGGTACATGGCTATCATCAATAACAATAGACCAAGGCAGGCAAAGAATATCTCAATATTCAGGGTCGCAATAATTGCAAGAGTGCCCACCACACCAATTAAGCTAAGAAAGATACCTGGAATTGAGTGTTCAAAAAACTCGACAAGTTCGGTAAGCAAACTACTTCGTGCGCTGATTTTAGAGACTGATAGCCCCTTTTTACGACCATTGGACACCATTTTTGACGCCGTATCGCTGTATATTCCGCTGTAAACACGGGTGTCATAGAATCGTCTGGCAGAGCCCATAAGCAAGCTGGTTAAACCTAAACCACCTAGCATAGCCAGTCCGTGATATTCGCCTTTAACCAGATCATTGACGGCCCAACCGATTACCAAAGGAAACAGCAAATCTAACAAGGATTCAAACACCACTAAAAGCATTGTGAGTGAGATACGAAACGGGTAGCGCCTATAGATTGCGGTTAATGAGAACAAAGCATTAGTCCTTGCTAGCCACGCCAGCACAAAAACTCTCGAACGCCATTTTGGCAGCATCAGCGTGAGATACATCGTGCTTAGCGACCATTTGCCAAGCAGCAATAAACAGGCCGTCTAACAATGCCATTAGCCAGTCGATAGAAAGATCTTTTCGAATACTTTTTTCTTTTTGACATTGAATGAGCAGATCACGAAGCTCTTCGTCTTGCTTATGATAGAGCTCGTCAAGGCTGGCAATGTCTTCGATGATTGCATCGAGCTTCATGATAAATGTGAGCTCTTTGTGCATAGGCATTACCTTCACGAACATTAAGCGAATGGCATCAAGATAAGATGAAGCCATCTTATCTATTGAAGCGGTGGCCTCGTCGAAAGATTCGACACACTGCTTGGCAACCGCCTCAATCAACTGCTCGCGCGTTTCAAAGTGGCGATACAGCGTTGCTCGACCAACACCTGCTACCTGCGCTACGTCAGAAAGGCTAGCGTTTTTGTTTTCGGCAAGAAGCACCATACCCGCTTGAATCAATGCAATTCTTGAGCGTTCTGAGCGCGCATCTGTGGTTGAAGCCATGAAATCACCTCCGCAATAAAAAATAATTTATGAGACACACTTGTTTCATAAAAACAATACACTTATGATACACATATGTCTCAAAAAGTGTAAAGCAATTTATTTTGGAGAAGGCTGTGATTACAAAGCGTAGATTAGTTCAAGTTTGCGTAGCGGCGTTGTTTATAACGACAGTACTCTGGGTGGTGACAGAAGAACGTGTTGAATCGAGTGAGTCAGCTGGCCAGCAACCCGTATTGAAAGTCAGCACACTTGAATTAACACCGACAGTTTATGGTGTAAAAGAATCCGTTGTTGGCATTACTCAAGCCCGATGGAAAGTTGACTTAATTTCTGCAGTAGAGGGGCGTGTCTTAAATTTAAACAACGATTCGGAACCAGGTAATCAGGTTACACCTGAAACCCTGCTGGTCGCGATTGACGACACAAGCTACAAAGCTCAGTTAGCCAATTCCGATGCTCAGGTAAAGCAAGCACAGTTAGAGTTGGCTCGTTATCAACATGAGCAAACGGTCACTGAGCAAGTCTCTGCTGGTAATAAGCTTACTGCTTTTGGCCGTTTTGAACCTCACATTGAAGCTGCCAAAGCCAACCTGAAAGCAGCAACAAATGCTCGAAACCAAGCCCAACAACGCTTGCTTGAAACCAACATATACCCGTCATTTAACGCAGTTGTATTTGAACGCTGGGTTGTGCCTGGGCAGTGGGTAAATTCCGGAGACAGACTTTTTACACTTATCGCCAGTGACAGTATTGATATCTATGTGGAGCTATCCCCTAGCCAGAAACAGAAATTAGGCGCCCTAGACAAAAAAACTAACATTATTGTTGCCGACCAAAAAGGCCAAGAATGGGATGCCAGTTTGCGCTATGAAATTCCTGCTCATTCAGCGCAAACGAAGCAATCACAGCTGGTGTTATATATTGAAAACCCATACATGAAAGACAAGTCGCTGCTTCCCAATAGTATGGTTTCCGTTACTCTTATCGGCCAGCAAATAGACCATGTTGTGTGTGCACCTTCAACCGTTATGACTCCAGATGGCTACGTATGGATAGTGGAGAACGAGCGTCTGAACAAAGCCCAAATTCAGATCCACGAAGAGTTTGATGGCCGGGTTTGTTTTCAATTTATGCAACAGCCGGAAGTAACTCGAGAGCTAGTGCGTTTTCCGATTAGTACAATGCTGGTGGGTCAGCAAGTCGAGCCAGTGGTTGTCGATAGTCAGGGAATTACGTTATGAAGTGGTTAACCAGCTGGTTTCTCGACAATCCAGTCGCAGCCAACCTTCTAATGGCTTTCATCCTCGTTGCTGGATATTTGACGACGAGTAATATCCGTGTTGAAAGCTTTCCTCAAATTGAGCCTTCGCAGCTTAGCATAACGGTGGTTTACCCAGGGGGAACACCAGAACAAATCGATAGCAGTATAACCCAGCGAATTGAAAACGCCATTAGTGGCGTGGCGGGGATCAAAAGTGTAATGAGCGCGTCCTACGCCGGTTATGCGGAAATTACCGTACGTAAATCGGCAGGAACCGATCTAGACAAACTAGTCGACAATGTGCGGAATCAAGTAGAATCTATTGTAGGATTTCCAGAAAAAGCTGAGCGTCCAAGGATAGTTCCCGACGAATTTGGCAACTTGGCTTCATTTATTATTGTGCATGGTGATGTGGATGAAAGCACTTTGCAACAAGCCACGAATCAAGTGCAGAAGGCGCTGAAAAATCACCCTCAGATCTCAAAAATTACAAATCTGGGCAAGAAGAAAAGCCAACTGTCGATTCGTCCAGACCCACAAAAGCTGCAACACTATGGAGTGTCACCGCATTCATTAGCAGAACAAATCACACAGTGGTCACTTGAATATCGAAGTGGTGAACTAAACACAGAAAGTGGCAGGATCACTTTAAGGGGTGATGGTTTCGCTGATGATCTGACGCGCTTGGCTAACCTACCCATCATCACTTCTGCACAAGGAACGCTAACGCTCCATGATATTGCAGAGGTCACACGTACTCACGAAAAAGATGACAGTATTGTTCGCTTTGCTGGTAAACAAGCCGTAGCGCTAATGATATCGACCAGCAAAAAAGACAACTTACTTAACGTCAGTGATGCGACAAAAGACGTGCTTAGAGATATTCAGCCGCTTTTACCCGACAGCATTGAAACCACTGTGATGGCAGATATGGCACCTTACATCACTGAACAACTAGACCTACTCAGCAATAACGCCATTCAAGGTTTGCTCATCGTATTGGTCATACTAGGTATTTTCTTGGATTTACGTTTGGCTTTCTGGGTTGCGTTAGGCATCCCCGTGTCTCTTGCAGGTGCAGTTTGGTTAATGGACTTACCACAGTTTAATTCCAGCATTAACGACATCACTTTGTTCGGCATGATCTTAGTCCTTGGCATTCTCGTCGATGATGCAGTAGTCGTTGGTGAGAGTATTCACAATGCCCGAAAGACTTACCGCGATCCCAAACAAGCGGCATGGCAGGGCGTTAATGCCGTATCAACGGCAACTACATTCGGTGTGTTAACTACTATTGCCGCTTTTTCGCCGATGCTATGGATAGAAAATGAGCTGGCGAAAACACTCGCTGGATTTTCTGCGGTAGTTATATTTGCGCTAATTTTCTCACTCATTGAAAGCAAGCTGATACTGCCCTCACACCTGAGTTTTGCTTCTCAAGAAAAATCAGCCTCGAATTTGATCAGCCGGTTGTTTGCTGGATTACGCGAATACTGTCAGCAGGGATTGCAGTTGTTTTCACAAAACGTATTTGAACCCACGTTAAAGCTTTCCCTAAGGCATCAATTTACTACTCTGTTACTGTTTAGCTCAATTATGTTGATTGCTTGGGGAGGCCTAGCTAAAGGAACAATTCCAGCGGTCTTTTTTCCTGAGATACCGGGACGGTATGGTACCGCTACTGTCACCATGGACCAAGATGCTTCACCGACGCTAACCAACCGCAATGCAATGCAAATGGAATTAGCGATTACTGCGACCAATGAGAGATTGCAAAACGAGTTTGCATTTGATCAGCCTGTGGTGACCAAAAGTTTGGTTGCCGTGGATGGTGGTAAGAAAATCGAAGCAACTATCGAATTGTCTAAAGCTGCTTTGCAAGGTATCCCAAGTCAATCAATACTCGACGTTTGGAAGCAAGAGACGGGCTACTTAGAAGGTCACTACTCACTTAATTTCACCTTGGCCGATGAACCTGCGGGTGGAACAGCACTAGCCATATCGGCTAATTCAAGAGATATCGCTAAGCAAGTTGCTGACCACCTAATTGAACATCTTAAACCTTTGCCAGGTGTTGAAAATCCTTTCGATGACAGTCAAGCCGGTCATCGACAACTTTCCGTTACCTTAAATGAAAGAGGTCAGCAGCTTGGACTGACTCAAAGGGATCTTGCTGTTCTAGTAGGAGGTGCTTTCGGCGAAATAGAATTACATCGCCTATTGGACGACACAGAAGAAATTTCAGTTGTGGTTGTGTTACCAGAACAGCAACGCAAATCCATTTCGCAGCTTAAGAGCACAGGAGTTGTTTTACCGAACGGTGGATTTGCCAGTTTGGGTGAAGTGAGTGACATACAATACAGTCGCACTCCAGAGGTGCTTTATCGTCGCAATCGCGATGAAGTTATTACCATTCAATGGCGACACAATCGAGATATCAGTTCTCCTGAATCAGTTTGGCAAGCCTTGCAAACTAATGTGGTGCCGGCTCTATTGCTGCAATATCCGGGCGTTAAAGTGACTCCTGTCGGCGAATTCTCAGAGATCACCGAAGTACAGTCTGGTTTCAAAGAAGCGCTATTGATGACTCTATTTCTTATTTATGTATTGTTAGCTATTCCGCTTAAATCGTATTTTCAGCCGTTGATAATTATGTCGGTTATTCCCTTTGGTTTTGCTGGTGCGGTTTTAGGGCATGCGGTAATGGATGTTAGCGTTAGTATTTTGTCTTTATTTGGCATGATGGCGATGACAGGCGTAGTAGTAAATGACTCTCTGGTACTGATGACGCGCTTTAACCAATTACATCGTAAAGGAATGCCACTGTTTGATGCACTTTTTGAGGCTGGCAAAAGCAGAATGAAAGCCATTTTCCTTACCACCGTAACTACCGTGTGTGGTTTACTACCCCTGCTGATGGAAACTTCAGAAACGGCTCAATACCTCAAACCCGCCGCTATATCCTTGGTATTTGGCGAGTTGTTGGCTACACCAATAACGCTTATTCTGATACCCGTATTGCTTGGTTTAGGTAAGAAACTTAAGCTAACTACATCCACCAAACTAACCAATTGAACCCTTAGCGTATTCATGCAGAATAAATGACTTTGTTATCGGTAACCCCAGCATACCTACAAAGCTTGAGTTTAGGGGCTAGAAACGCCAGCGTGTAACACACACGCTGGCCATGACTGGCATAGCGTTGTTACGCTTTTGCCGTGGATAATGCGTTGGCCTCCCAGGCAACGAGCTCTTTTTCTACCTCTGCCATCTTGCTTCGCATGCCGCCCATTGCATCACCAACTAATGCAGCGTGAACTGGCGGGTTATCGGTTTCAATTAGTGCCAAAATGGCATCGGCCCCTTTTGCTGGGTCGTTTGGCTGTTTGCCCTGCAGGTTGCCTATAAAATTGCGAAACTGACCTGCAGGTGTTGACGCATAGTCGTCTATTATCGCGTCGGTGTAGTTTAGTGAACCGCCTGCAAATTCAGTGTGGAATACACCTATTGTTAACACCGTTGTGTAAATATTAAAAGGCTGCAGCTCTTTCGCTAGCGTTTCCCCTAAAATGTCGGTGGCAGCCTTCGCAGCGGTGTACACACCTAAACCGGGAACGCCAATGAATCCGCCTATGGCTGAGAACTGAAGAATGCGACCCGAGCGCTGTTTTCGCATGAGTGGCAACACTGCACGAATAAGGCTTAATCCACCGAAAAAGTTAACGTCGAATACCTTTCTTGCCTCGTCGTCAGAGGTTTCCTCTATGGCACCAACTGTGCCTACCCCAGCATTATTTGCCAATACATCAATACGGCCAAATTTTGCTATCACTTTATCTACTCCCGTTTGAATTGCGGCATTGCTGGTAATGTCCATCACAATGCCCAACGCCTTCCCGGGGTACGTTTTTTCAAAGTCAGCGGCCTGCTCAGGCTTTCTGAATGTACCTGCAACACGTGCTCCCGCATTCAATAAACGCTCGGCCAACACCTTACCTAAACCTGAAGATACGCCCGTAACCAGTACTACTTTGTCTTGAATTGAGTATGTCATCATTATTTCCTCATGTCGTTTTAGAAGCGTCGTGCTTTGCTGCTTCGCTAAGTTCATATTCAGTGTATGTGTTGCAAATCTCTTTGTGCAGATGTAAAAATAGCCAATTAGTGTTGCATAATTAGCAACGCACGTAGTGGTGTTAGGAGCGCAAACATGAGCAGTCACAACCCGTTCGGTGATATTGCATTGTTTCTTCGGGTAGTAGAGCTAGGGTCCATTCGCGCCGCTGCTCGCGAGGCAGGGCTTGAGCCATCTAGCGTATCGCGTAAAGTAGCGGCACTGGAGCGCCGACTTAAAAGCCAGCTTTTAGATCGAACACAGGCTAAAAGCCATCCTACCGACGCAGGCGAGCGTTATTACCAGCAAATGCGGCTGCTACTTCCGCAAATCGAAGCCGTCGAGCTGGGGGTGTCGGGTGAAGCCGCAGTACCTAAGGGCTTACTGCGTATAAATGCACCTATCGACTTTGGGCAGCGGTATGTCACCCAGTGGCTATTAGAATTTCGCAAACGTTATCCCAAGGTTGATGTTCAGCTTACGCTGTCGAGCCAGTTTGTTGACCTCATCACAGAAGGCATTGATGTAGCAATTCGTGTGGGGCAATTAAAAGACTCTGCTTTAAAAGCGAGGAAGTTGGCAGATGTACCTCGCGTACTGGTAGCTTCCCCCGACTATCTTGCTTCTCGCGGCACACCCATGAGCCCCTCTGAGCTGACGCAACACGAGCATATCTTCTTTTCGCCAGCCAATCGCCAGCAGCCTTTACATTTAACAGGGCCAAATGGCAGCACTCATCAAATTGAACGTTACGGCGGCGTTACTATCAACGCTGTACATTCTGTGGTGCGCGCAGTTGAAGATGGTTTTGGAATTCATGCAGGGCCGCGCTGGGCCTTTTACGATGCGCTGCAACGTGGGACCGTGGTGGAGTTGCTCCCAAACTACCAGCAACTTGTCATGCCAATGCATGCGCTGTGGAGCCCGGCAGTTATGCAGCCTGCACGGGTGCGAGCATTTATCGATTTTATAAAAGACGCAGCACTTGATGTTAAAGGGCTGTCATTTCAGTGAGTCGCCACTTTAACTTAACGGTTACTTCGCTTTTATTGAAAGCTCTGATAGTAAGCCATCTAATTCGCAAGCACTCATACAGTGTCCTTGCTCCCACAGTTCGCCCAGGCGCTGCATTAAATGCTCCATCTGCGCTTTTTGGTGCGACAGTGTTTTTAGCAAATGATTAATTTCAGCAGCACGATCTCTTAAGTGAGACATAACTTGCTGATGATCTAACCCTTCGCCACTTGCAAACAACCCAGGCAAATCATCAAGTGAAAAGCCAAGGCTTGTTGCAAACTTTATCATCTTCAGGCGCTCTACCGATTGGGAATCGTATTTGCGATACCCTTTCGCCGTCCTATCAGCCGCCGGCATAAGCCCTTTTTGCTCGTAAAACCGGATGGTGCTTGTTGGAAGACCAACCGTCTCAGCAAGTTGACCAATACGCATAATCTGTTCTTTTCAAATTTAACCTTGACCTTAAAGTTAACTTAAAGCTTATAGTAATTACAACATTATTTAAGTCTTTCGGAGAGCACCCTATGGCATCTGTTGTTTTTACACCGTTTACGTTACCGAACGGTAACACTATAAAAAATCGTCTTGCCAAAGCAGCAATGGAAGAAAACATGGCTCAAACAAACCAACTACCAGGGCAAGCATTACGCACCCTCTACCGTACATGGGCTGAGGGTGGCGTTGGCTTAATTATCACTGGCAACGTGATGGTAGACCACATGGCCATGACAGGTCCTGGAGGCCTTGCTTTAGAATCATCTACGCCATTAGCGCCATTCGAAGAACTTGCCAATGAAGCGAAAAGAAACAACACTCGCTTATGGATGCAAATAAACCATCCAGGACGTCAGGTGTTCAGAAAAATGGGTGGTAAAGTACTTTCACCGTCTGATATACCGTTAGATATGGGAAAGCACTCTGGCTTATTCGGGCAACCGAAAGCGATGTCAGAAGATGAAATAAACGATGTGATAACGCGCTTCGTAACAACAGCGAGGCTAGCGCAAAAGGCAGGTTACCACGGTGTACAGATACATGCTGCTCATGGGTATTTATTGGCTCAGTTTTTATCACCTCTTACCAATAAACGAACAGACAAGTGGGGAGGTACGTTAGAAAACAGAGCACGCTTGCTTCTTGAAATTACTGAACAAATACAGCAACACTGCGGTAACGACTTTGACATTGCTGTAAAGCTTAATTCTGCTGACTTTCAACGAGGCGGATTCGATGTACAAGATGCCCTGCAGGTGGTCAGGTTACTCGAAACGTTACACGTTGACATGATTGAACTGTCCGGAGGGAGTTATGAGTCCCCTGCCATGCAAGGTCGAACCGCAGACAATAGAACGCTTTCTCGTGAAGCGTACTTTCTTGAATTTGCCGCGCAAATTGCAGATGCAACCACACTTCCAATAATGACAACAGGCGGCATAAGAAGACTACCCATTGCTGAGAATGTAATTAATAGTGGGGTTCAAATGGTTGGCATTGCTAGCGCATTGGCTATAACACCCGACCTTCCAAACCAATGGCAAAGAATACCTCTTTTAGAAGGTGTCATTCCCATTGTTAATTGGAAAGACAAAACGCTAGCGGGTTTAGCGACAATGGCACAGGTGAAACGCCAGCTACGCAGAATTGGTAAAGGAAAAAAACCTGTTTCAAGTGCCAGCCCGATACTTTCGCTGATAATAGATCAATTCAGGTCCGCAAAATTGACCAAGCGTTATCGCCAACAATATTCGAGCGAAGTTTCTGAATAATAGTGTGAAATACCCTTTAAAGCTATTTGCGCCAACCGCAGTCTAATGTAGTATTTCTTCATCAATCAATGACTGCAGCACATCAGCATAGCCTTCGCATGGTTTAGCAATGTGTCTGGTTAACGATTTCATTTTCAGTGCATATCAATATTGATGTGCACTCGCTTCGAAGGGAAACCCAATGTTTGAATCAATCGCGCTTTTTGGTGGTACTCACGGTAATGAAACCAGTGGCATTCAGCTAATCAGAAACTGGCAACAATATGGAATGCCTGCGCGATTTAACACTTTGAACATATCGTTAAATATTGCAAACGAAGCGGCGCTCGCTGCCAATGTTCGTTTTGTTGAAGAAGACTTAAACCGACAATTTACATTAGAACGCCTAGAAAGTTCAGCGGCTTCCAAAGAAGCCATACTCGCTAAATCAATAAACGATAAGTTCGGACCAAAAGGCAATTCACAGACAGATTTTGTCATTGATATTCACAACACTACTAGCGAGATGGGCGCTACCCTTATCATTCTTGAAGCCGATGAATTTCATATTCAATTAGCTCGATACGTTAAGCAGCAAATGCCAGAAGCGAATATTTTGGTAGAAGATGAAAAAGCTTTTCTAGAACATGGCTATCTTTGCACCACAGGTAAAAAAGGCGTAATGATAGAAGTGGGTGGCCAGCCACAAGGCGTGTTGCGAGAAGATGTTTATCTGTTAACCCAGACTATGGCTGAAGCCATTTTGGATTTCTGTATGGCCTATAACAATGGTCAAATCGACGCTGAAACATTGCCAAAGTGTGAAGCGTTTCGCTTAGGCGACAATGTGTCTTTTCCATTAAATGAAAATGGCCATCGAACCGCAATGATTCACCACGCACTTCAGGACAGCGACTTCAAACCGCTGTTACCAGGCATGCCTGTTTTTAGAACATTTGATGGTAAAGATATTTTGTGGGAAGGCGAAAGCGAAACCTACCCGCACTTTATTAATGAGGCGGCGTACTTCAAGCTAGATGTGGCGTTTGCAACGTCTGAGCGCATTGAACTATAGCGAGGCTCAAGACGCGGGAAAGCGTGAATTAAAAAAAATGGCCACATGTAATGTGGCCATTTTTTATTGCTGTAATGCTTTAATTATTGGGACATTTGCCTCTGGAAAATCTGACGCATTAAGTGCATCAACATTTACCCAGCGAGACTGTTGCCCCTCTTTGCCATGAGGTTCGCCAGTAAAATCGTTCACTCGATGAACGTCTAGCTTAACTTGCTTGTCGCCATAGTCGTGAGTAATGACTATAACGGGTTCGCTGTGGTTGGCGTTAATCCCCACCTCTTCAGCAAGCTCTCGCTTTAATGCTTGAAGAACAGTTTCACCGCTTTCCACCTTTCCACCTGGAAATTCCCACTTCCCGCCTTGATGAACGTCATCAGGGCGAAGGGTGATGAAAATTTCATTGCCGCGGGCGATAACACCCACAGCAACATGTACGACTTTCATTACTTAAGCTTACCGTGACACTGCTTATACTTTTTGCCCGAACCACAAGGACATGGGTCGTTACGGCCTACTTTAGCGCCTTCACGAACCTGAGGGCGTACTGCATCGCTTGCGGTTTCTGGCGCAGCATTCGCCTCTTCATGTTCAAAGTTTTTAGGCACGTCATCCGCTTGACGACGCTGCTCTTCTACTTTTTGAACATCTTCTTCGGCTTGTACTTTAACGCGTGCAAGAATAGTAATTACTTCAACCTTCAGCGCTTCAAGCATTTGCGAGAACAAGGCAAATGACTCACGCTTGTACTCTTGCTTAGGGTTTTTCTGAGCATAACCGCGTAAGTGAATACCTTGGCGTAGATGATCCATCGCTGCCAAATGCTCTTTCCAATGGCTGTCTAGGTTTTGAAGCATCACCGCCTTTTCGAACTGACGTAATACCTGCTCGCCAACGACTGCTTCTTTTTCTTTATAGGCAGAGATCACTTCATTTAAAATACGTTCACGAAGCTTTTCTTCATACAGCTTATCGTCGTTTTCAAGCCACGTTTTAATAGGCATGTCTACCGCGAAGTCTGCGCGCATACGCTCTTCTAGGCCACTTACGTCCCACATTTCTTCCAGAGACTGTGGCGGAATGTATTCGTCAACAACACTTGAAATAACGTCTTCACGAATAGCGGCGATAGTTTCGCTAATATCCCCTTCATCAAGAAGTTCGTTACGCTGTTCGTAAATAACTTTACGCTGATCGTTAGCCACGTCATCGTATTCAAGCAACTGCTTACGAATATCGAAGTTGCGACCTTCCACCTTGCGCTGCGCGTTTTCAATGGCACGTGTAACCCATGGATGCTCGATGGCTTCACCGCGTTCCATACCCAAACGCTTCATCATGTTGCCCATTTTTTCAGAAGCGAAAATGCGCATAAGTGCATCGTCTAACGACAGATAGAAACGGCTGGAACCCGGGTCACCTTGACGACCAGAACGGCCGCGAAGCTGGTTATCAATACGGCGAGATTCGTGACGCTCAGTACCAATGATATGTAAACCACCTGAGGCAAGCACAGCGTCATGGCTTTCTTTCCATTCAGCTTTGATCTTCTCGATTTGCGCTTCAGTTGGATTTTCAATCTTCTCTACTTCTGCCTGCCAGTTACCACCTAACACGATATCGGTACCACGACCTGCCATGTTAGTCGCAATCGTAACCGCGCCTGGCTTACCAGCCTGAGCGACGATATCTGCTTCGTGTTCGTGGAACTTAGCGTTAAGCACTTTATGAGGAATTTTCGACTTCTTAAGAATGCGAGAAATGAGTTCTGAATTCTCGATAGACACAGTACCCACAAGCGTAGGTTGACCGCGTTTAACGCACTCTTTAATGTCTTCAACAATGGCTTCGTATTTTTCTTCTGCCGTTAGGTAGATGAGGTCAGCCATATCTTTACGCTGCATGGGACGGTTTGTTGGGATAACTACCGTTTCTAAGCCGTAAATATGGTTAAATTCGAAGGCTTCTGTATCTGCTGTACCTGTCATACCCGCAAGCTTGTTATACAAGCGGAAATAATTCTGGAAGGTAATTGACGCAAGGGTTTGGTTTTCGTTTTGAATACGTACCCCTTCTTTCGCTTCTACAGCTTGGTGTAAACCTTCGGACCAGCGACGGCCTTCCATCGTACGACCCGTATGCTCGTCAACAATAACGATTTGGTCTTCTTTAACGATGTAGTCTACGTCTTTAGCAAATAACTTGTGTGCACGAAGCGCAGCGTTAATATGATGAAGCAGTGAAATATTACCTGCAGCAAACAGCGACTCGCCTTCAGGTAGCATGCCCTCTTGTTGAAGAATTTCCTCAACGTGAATTTGACCTCGCTCGGTAAGATGAATTTGTTTTGCCTTAAGGTCAATCGTGTAGTCACCATCGCCCTCTTGACCTTCTTCATCTTCTTTTTCTTGCTGAACAAGTTTAGGAATAATGGTGTTGATGCGGCGATACAGCTCTGAGCTATCTTCGGCCTGACCAGAAATAATAAGTGGTGTACGGGCTTCGTCGATAAGAATTGAGTCTACCTCATCCACTACCGCATAGTTAAGCGGGCGCTGTACGCGGTCTTGTGGGCTAAATGCCATATTGTCACGAAGGTAGTCAAAACCAAATTCGTTGTTCGTACCATAGGTTACGTCAGCTTGATAAGCTTCACGCTTTTGCTGCGGCGACATACCAGGCACGTTACAGCCCACACGCATACCTAGGTAAGTAAATAACTGGTTACTCCACTCAGCATCACGACGAGCAAGGTAATCGTTCACAGTAACAACGTGAACCCCTTTGCCAGACAAAGCATTAAGGTAAGTTGGCAAGGTAGCAGTAAGCGTCTTACCTTCACCCGTGCGCATTTCTGAAATTTTACCTTGGTGAAGTACTTGACCACCTAGCATCTGAACGTCGAAGTGACGCATGCCGTATACGCGTTTACTTGCTTCACGCACAGTAGCGAAGGCTTCTACAAGAATATCGTCAAGGGTTTCACCCTTTTCAATACGCGCTTTAAATTCGTCTGTCTTAGCCTTTAGCGCCTCATCGGAAAGCTTTTCAAATTCTGCTTCCAGTGCATTGATGGCATCTACGTTTTTGCGTAATTTTTTTAATAGTCGGTCGTTTCTACTACCGAATACTTTTCGAAGGATGCTTGAAAACATTAGCTTTATTATTCCACTACTTGTCGAGGCGCCGCACAATGTGCACAGCTAAATTAAACGTATAAAACACAACGGTAACCACGTTGTGTTTTGCGATGTTCTAAAATTATGCTTCTTCGTTTTTGATGACTTTTAATAAGTAAAGACACCGTCTACGAGAATTACCTGGCTGCTACCTACGCTACTTTTTGTAGACAAAAGGCAGAGGATCGACTTGTTTTCCGTTTCTTATTACTTCGTAGTGAACATGAACGCCAGTTGAGCGCCCAGTATTGCCCATTTTAGCGATAGGTTCCCCTTTGGTTACCACGTCGCCTATTGAGACAGTAAGGGTGTCGTTATGCCCATAGCGGGTAACAAAACCATCACCGTGATCAATTTCTACAAGTTGGCCATAGCCGTAGCGATCACCAGCCCAGGTCACAATACCTGCGGCAGTTGCCACTACGTTTTCCCCTGCCTTACCAGCGAAATCTAGCCCTTTGTGCATAGTTGGTTCGCCGGTAAACGGGTCGGCCCGCATACCATAATAAGAAGACAACCACCCTGACTCTATCGGACGACCAGATAATTGGCTCTGTTCGTGGATATGGTGACCCCTGACCAAACTTTCAAGCATAGACAACTGTTGAGACTTCAAATCGAGTGATTGCTCTAGTTTGGCTATTTCGTGAAGGATGGGATCGTCTTGAAGGTTATCCGGTATCGATACCGGTACGAAAGCGTCCAGGTCAGCCGCTGACATACCTAATTCTGTTGCGATTTGCTTACCTTTCTCGTCCAGCAATGTAGCCTGCGCAGATAACTCTGCGACGTGAGAAAGCAAAGCTTGTAATTTGACCGTTGTTTGCTGTTTTAACGCTTCAACGTCTTTTTGCCGTTCGTTGACTTCAGTCTGTGCCAAACGAACTCGTGCAATATCTTCTGATACCGATTCTGTTGAACGGCTCGACACTAGCATAAAAATAGACGAGAGCACGGTTGCGCTCACAAGCGTACGGACACTAATACTGTGCCTATAGCGTTTATTTTTACCAGCGAGTGTAATTGTTAGTTTCATACCACGAAGAAAATTGCTGTTTCACGCCACTCTTTTCATACCACTTCATACCACGATGAATGTGTTTTTAGCCAAAGGCGACAACCTTCGACCTATCGTTTTTATGTCACATGGGTGAAATTTATATTAATTATTCGGCTACTGTATCATTTATTTCAGTAATTGCCATACGAAAAAAAGCCGCCCGTAAGGCGGCTTTTTAAAATTCTTACGCTAATGCGGGCTGAGCATAACGAATTGGTGCTGTTTCCTGCGAGTCGTAGGTTACGAACTCCCAACACTCTTTTTGCGCAAGTACTGCATTTAATAGCTTGTTATTCAGACCATGGCCTGTTTTGTACGCACGCAATTCACCAATTAGACTATGGCCACCAAGGTATAAGTCACCGATAGCATCCAAAATCTTATGCTTTAAGAACTCATCGTCGTAGCGCAATCCTTCAGGGTTGAGTACGCGGAATTCGTCCAACGCCACTGCGTTTTCCATGCTGCCACCCAACGCTAGGTTGTTAGCATTCATGTACTCTAAGTCGCGCATAAAACCAAAAGTTCGTGCACGGCTAACTTCGCTTACATATGAGCATGAATCAAAATCCATCACCATATGCTGACGAGTCTGACTGATCACTGGGTGATCGAAGTCAATTTGGAAATCAACGCGGAAACCGTCATAAGGCACTAATTCGGCCCACTTATCGCCATCTTCTACACGAACTGGCTTTTTAATACGAATAAATTGCTTAGGCGCGTTTAGCTCTTCGATACCGGCAGATTGAAGCAAGAATACGAACGGGCTAGCACTTCCGTCCATAATTGGCAGCTCGTTACTGTCTACTTCAACAATAATATTGTCGATACCTAAACCTGCAAGCGCAGACGCTAAGTGTTCTACCGTTTGGATAGTCACACCGTCTTCGTTATTCAGGCACGTACACAGCATGGTATTACCTACCGCGTTCGCACGCGAAGGTATGTCAACATGTGGTTCAAGGTCAACACGCCTAAACACGATACCCGTGTTTGCTGGCGCAGGTCGGAGAGTCATTGTGACCTTTTCCCCTTTATGAAGCCCAATTCCGGTCTCTTGTACCGATTGCTTGATTGTACGTTGTCTAATCATCTGCTTAAGCTTTTACCTATTAAAAAAAGCGGGCGCGAATTATAGTGAGTTATTACTCACATGTCAAAAAACACCCGTTCTGACGGATTTAACTCTGTCAGATTACGTATTTAATCAACCTATCCACGCGAAATTTTTCACGTTGTATAAATACACCTTACTAGGTGAGACATCACAAACGCGAAATAATTCCCTTCCGTTTCAGGCAGCTAAATTAGTCTGCCTGCTTAC
The DNA here is from genome assembly GCF_022348345.1 of Alteromonas sp. CNT1-28. NCBI lineage: Bacteria > Pseudomonadati > Pseudomonadota > Gammaproteobacteria > Alteromonadales > Alteromonadaceae > Alteromonas > Alteromonas sp. CNT1-28. The sequence continues at coordinate 66,584 of NZ_JAKREZ010000007.1, forward strand.
GAAGAAATGCAGGAATATCTAAATATTCCAAATCATTTTCTGGCTGTGCACTGTCGTCGGCCTTCAGCGCCTGATTGCCCTCTGTACCGCCTACTGCAGAACGTGGTTCACTTGATTGCGTGTTACCGTATTCTTTTGCAGGCTGTGTTAGACGAGAGCCTTCAGAGCTTACTAGCGAAATGTCAGGCTTGCGCTCTGCGCCAATACCGGTTGCAACAACCGTTACGCGAAGCTCGTCTGTCATTTCCATATCGATCACTGTACCCACAACCACTGTGGCATTCTCTGAGGCAAACGCTTTAACGGCGTTACCAACAGTCTCAAACTCGTCGATGGCGAAATCTGGACCCGCAGTGATATTTACAAGAATACCGCGCGCGCCTGACAAGTCGATATCTTCAAGAAGCGGACTGGCAATCGCGGCTTCAGCAGCTTCTTCAGCACGGTCTGGACCGCTTGCAGCGCCACTACCCATCATCGCTTTACCCATCTCAGACATAACGGTACGTACGTCTGCGAAGTCAACGTTGATTAGACCAGGACGGGTAATCAGTTCAGCAATACCTTGAACTGCACCGCGTAATACGTCATTTGCAGCGCTAAACGCTTGAAGAAGCGGCGTGCCTGGACCCATTACTTTTAACAGCTTTTCATTAGGAATGGTAATTAGCGAGTCAACGTTGTTAGACAACTCAACAATGCCCTGTTCCGCAAACGAGGTGCGTTTTTTACCTTCAAATGGAAATGGCTTGGTAACTACCGCTACCGTAAGAATGCCCATTTCACGAGCAATTTTTGCCACTTCTGGCGCTGCGCCCGTTCCTGTACCACCGCCCATACCGGCAGTAATGAAAACCATGTCTGCACCGTCTAGCGCCTGACGAATGGTTTCTCTATCTTCTTGTGCTGCTTCTCGACCAATGTTCGGATCAGCACCCGCACCTAACCCTTTTGTTACACTTGAGCCAATTTGAAGTGTAACGTCTGCACTTGAGCTGCGAAGCACCTGTGCATCGGTGTTAACTGCAATAAATTCTACGCCTTCAATGCTTTGAGACACCATGTGCTCAACGGCATTGCCGCCGCCGCCACCGACACCGATGACTTTGATTACGGCTTCTTCGCCGTGACTATCCATTAATTCGAACATACTTACTCTCCGGTTGTACGTCTTTTAAACACTACGCCAGGTCATTCCCTTAGGCTAATTGCTTCCTGCTAGCCTTGATGCCGTAGCTATAGCGCCCCCAAAATAAAATTAAAATTCACCTTTAAACCAGCTTTGCACTCGATGAAATAAGCTTTCACCGGTCTTCTGCGTACTGGACTTCTTATTGTCAGATTGTACTTTGCCATATTGCAGCAGTCCTACGACTGTCGCAAATCCAGCGTCATCAACATATTCGGACAAGCCTTTTACGTTGATGGGTTTGCCCACGCGCACGGGCATCTGGAAAAGTTCTTCGGCAAATTCCACGGCACCTTCCATCTTAGCGGTACCGCCTGTAAGCACAAGGCCTGCAGCGATTTGCTCTTCCAGACCGCTGGCACGAATTTCATCATGTACCAGCTCAAAAAGCTCTTGATAGCGAGGTTCAATCACCTCAGCTAACGTATGACGAGACATCACTCTAGCTGGGCGTCCGCCCACGCTAGGCACTTCAATGCTGTCTTCCATACTCACCATATCCTTCAATGCACAGGCGTAATTCACCTTAATTTCTTCTGCATTGCTGATAGGCGTTCTAAATATTTTAGCAATGTCGCTGGTAATTTGATTACCCGCAACCGGTATTACCGCCGTGTGACGAATAGCGCCATCGGTGTAGATAACCATATCCATAGTACCACCACCGATATCAACCACACATACGCCAAGCTCGCGCTCGTCGTCAGTCAGTACCGCATAACTTGATGCCAACGCTGAAAAGATCAGCTGATCGGCATTAAGTTCACAACGCTCAACACATTTCACCATGTTTTTCGCCATATCGTCGGCACAGGTAATAATGTGAGCATCCGCTTCCATTCTTACTCCCGACATGCCAATAGGGTTCTTAATCCCTTCCTGCACATCAATAGTAAATTCTTGTGGTAACACGTGTAGTAGACGACGTTCCGCTGCAATAGGCACACTGCGCGCTGCATGAATAACGTTATCTACGTCTTCTTGTGTTACTTCCTGATTGTTAATCGGTACCATGCCATTTTCATTTTGGCACTTAACGTGTCGTCCCGAGATAGACATAAAAACTGAAGACACACGGCAATCTGCCATTAACTCCATCTCGTTTACTGCACGCTGGACCGATTTCACCACCAGGTTCAAATCGTTAACGCCGCCCTTATCCATGCCTTTCGATGCATGGGTGCCCACGCCAACAATACTGATTTGATCATCTTCTAGTAATTCACCCACAACAGCTTTTACTTGGCTGGTGCCGATATCTAGTCCTACAATCAAATTGCGTTCAGCAGGTTTTGACATGGTTTCCTTAACTCTCTTCATCTGTGGCGCTGTCGTCTTTCCATCCGACTGCTACGCCCGTGTCATAGCGAAGGTCGACGTATTTCACCGCCTTCTCTTGTTGCGCCAGAAGTGGATAAACATCAATAAAGCGTTGTAGCCTATCGATAAACTCCTGGCGTCCTAAATTCAATTTAATGCCGTTTTTCAACTGCACTTGCCATGCAAATCGCTCGCTTAAGGACAGCTCGTCTAACGTCATATCCGTCGTCGCAATCAACGCGTGCATGGCGTTGTAGCCTTCAAGGGCGGTTTTTTCGCTGCCACCCGGGCCGTAAAGACGCGGTAAGTCTAACTTCACGCCTTCGTCGTTAAACGTATCGCCATAAGGGTTTAACAACAAATCTTCATTCCATTGCGCAACTGGCTGCTGCTCAACCAAATAAATTTTTAACGTATTTGGCCACTTCTTTCTTACTGACGCGCGATAAACCCAAGGCTGCGCTTCAACAAGCTCAAATACTTCGTTGACGTCAAGCGCGAAAAAGCTTCCAGGCTGCGCCTTACGTATTAACCGCTCTAGCTTGGTAATATCGATGTGCTGATAATCACCAGAAAAATCGATAACCTGTACCGGCATTTGCTGTTCGTCTTGCAAATACTGGTTTGCTTTAAGCCCACCAAACACTAATCCTGCAATAACAAACAGTAAGAAAGCGACGCCGCCCCACACTGCCGTTTTACTTTTGCCGCTCTTTGCAGAAGCGGGCTTACCTTGATTAGTGTTGGTATCAGCCACGTTTACGCCTTGTTTGCAACGTCATCAAAACTGGTAGAAAGAATACTTAATACCAGTTCATCAAAAGTTAATCCTGCAACTTTGGCTGCCTTAGGCACCAAACTTTTTTCTGTCATGCCAGGCACTGTGTTCGCCTCTAGCAAATAAAACTGCCTTTGGTTGTCCTGCATAACGTCAATTCTACCCCAGCCGCTGCCAGAAATAGCATCAAAAGCACGGGATGCTAGTTTTGCTAGCTGTGCTTCTTGCTCTTCAGACAAGCCGCTTGGGCAATAATATTCTGTTGTATTATCCTGATATTTCGCAGCATAATCATAGAATGTATGTGGAGTGGACATGCGAATAGACGGCAACGCCTGTCCCTGCAATACAGAAACAGTGAATTCGGGGCCATCTATATACTGCTCTAACAGGACTTGATTATCATATTTAAAGGCGTCCTGAATGGCAGTTTCGAGCTGTTTAGCGCTTGTCACTCTCGCCATGCCAATACTCGACCCTTCTCTGGCCGGTTTTACCATGACTTCATTCCCCAATTTATCCATTATAGCGCTGCACTTACCAGCTTCAAAGTGCCTTTTATCAGCAATTTCATATTTTGCAGTGGGTAAGCCTAAACTTTGCCACACTTGCTTAGTATGAATTTTGTCCATTGCCAGCGCAGAACCTAAAACTCGGCTTCCCGTGTAGGGGATTTTTAGGAACTGAAGGGCTCCTTGCATAGAGCCATCTTCACCACCGCGACCGTGCAGCATAATGAGCGCTCTATCGACGTTAAGGTCGATAAGGTCGGTCAGAGGTCGCTCTGCTGGGTCAAACGCAAACGCATCTACGCCTTGTCGTAACAATGCATTTAACACCGCATTGCCCGAATTAAGCGATACTTCCCGTTCAGCAGAGTCACCGCCGAGCAGCACAGCTACTTTGCCATACTCGTTCGGCGAGTGGGTTTTCTGTGAGTGAATACTTACTGAAGGTGTAAACATCTTATTTCCCTTCCTTTGCAAGTGTGATCGGCTCTAGCGCGTGACGAGCTAAGAGCTTAGCAATTTGTCCGATGTTGCCCGCCCCTTGGGTCATAACGATGTCGCCATCTTGCATGATATTCGCCAAAATAGCTGGTAAGGCGTCTTTGTCACCTACGTACACAGGCTCTATTTGACCGCGCTGACGAATGGAACGGCATAGCGCTTTACTGTCAGCACCTTCAATAGGTTGTTCACTGGCAGCATATACATCCAGAAGCAACAGTGCATCAACGCTCGACAGTACCTCAACAAAGTCTTCGTAAAGGTCGCGGGTGCGCGTAAAGCGATGTGGCTGGTAAACCATAACCAAGCGCTTATCAGGCCAGTTTGCACGAGCCGCAGCGATAGTCGCCCTTACTTCGGTTGGGTGGTGACCATAGTCATCGACTAAACACACCTCTCCCTTACTGGTAGTAAACGTACCTAGCTGCTCGAAACGACGACCTATGCCGCCAAAACTAGCTAGTGCGCGAATGATAGCGTCGTCATCTACACCTTCATCCGTTGCTACAGCGATAGCGGCAAGGGCATTAAGCACGTTGTGGTTACCGGTGAAGTTCAGCGTTATATCTAACGGTTCGCGTTCTGGGCGAATAACCGTAAAATTCGCTTTACCGAATGACAGTGAAACATTTTCTGCGCGATAGTCATTGTGAGATTCAAAACCGTAGGTCAGAATACTTCGGCCTATACGAGGGCGAATCTCTTGAATATTTGCATCGTCACCGCACACGATGGCCTGCCCGTAAAAGGGAAGGTTCGACAAGAAATCAACAAAGGTATCTTTCACCTTTGAGAAATCGCCACCATAAGTATCCATATGGTCGGCTTCAATATTGGTCACCACGGAAACCATCGGCTGCAAATGAAGGAAGGACGCATCGCTCTCGTCAGCCTCTGCGATTAGATAACGGCTTTTGCCTAGTCGCGCATTCGTACCAGCGCTGTTAAGCAAACCACCGATAACAAACGTAGGATCATACTCCGCTTCTGCGAAAATCGTTGAAATCAAACTGGTTGTAGTCGTTTTGCCGTGGGTACCCGCCACCGCAATACCGTGGCGGAATCGCATCAATTCTGCCAGCATTTCTGCACGGCGAATAATCGGAATGCGCTTTTCACGAGCCACGATAATCTCTGGGTTTTGCTCGTTGATGGCGCTAGACACCACAATAACGTCCATGCCTTCAACATTTTCCGCACGGTGGCCTATTTTCACATCTGCACCTAATTCGCTTAGCCGCTGTGTCATTGGCCCTTCTTGAATGTCAGAGCCAGCAATAGCATAACCTTCGTTTAATAATACTTCGGCAATACCACCCATACCGGCACCGCCGATACCAATAAAGAATATATTTTTAACCCTGCGCATTTGCGGGCTTTCAAATGGGGTTTTAAAAACCATTAGTCCCCTACTCCTACCACGCTTTTAACGTGGCTTACTACATTTTCCGTGGCATGAGTGCTTGCACATGTTTTCGCTACCGCACCCATTCTTAAGCAGTCTTCAGGGTGTTTTAACCACTGACGCACCGCCTGCCCCAAATTTTCTTTCAATACAGATTGAGCAATCATTAGTGCCGCATTTTGCTTAACTAACGATTGCGCATTTTTTGTTTGGTGATCGTCTACCGCAAAAGGTAGCGGTACGAAAATCGCCGCGCGTCCGGCAGCCGCAACTTCACTTACCGTAAGCGCTCCGGCTCTGCAGACAATAAAATTTGCCCATTCGTACGCTGCCGCCATATCATCGATAAAGTCGCTGACATCGATTTTCGACATATCTGCGCCCACCGACGAGTAGGCTTTAATGACACCTTCACTGTTGCCTTTACCGCACTGGTGTTTTATTGATAAACCTTCTAGCACCCCGCAAGTCTCCGGCACGGTTTCATTGAGAATTTGTGCGCCTAAACTGCCGCCTACAACAAGTAAATTAAGGCCTTGTTTATGCTCTGTGGTGTTTTCACGAGCGTCTGCGTCAATGTCTACAGATTTGGGCTTCACCTGCCAAATTTCATCACGAACAGGATTGCCCACAGTATGCACCTTAGTAGCGCCACCTGAAAATTGTTCTTTGGCATCGTCAAAGCCCAGAAGCACGCGACTTGCGAATTTACTAAGAAGCTTATTGGTCATGCCTGCCGCTGCATTTTGTTCATGCACAATAACGGGAATACCTAAGCTTTTTGCAGCAACCCCACCAGGGCCGCTAGCGTAACCGCCAAACCCAACAACGATATCAGGTTGAAGGCGCTTTATAATTCGCCTTGCAGAAAATAAGCTTTTAACTAACGCAACAGCACCTTGAAGACGTGCCGTAACACCTTTGCCACGAAGCCCTTTTACCGGAATAAAGTGAATAGGTATGTCGTGCTTAGGCACAACTTGCGCTTCCATCCGCTCGGCGGTGCCTAGCCAATGAATGTCCCAACCTTCCTTTCGAAGCGCGTTTGCCACTGCAAGGCCTGGGAAAACATGCCCGCCTGTACCGCCAGCCATAATTAAGCAACGCTTAGCCATTATCAGCCTCCTGCGCTACCCGCGCGAGTATAGCTTTAATGCCAGCTTTTCCTTCGTCTTCTGCACTTGATGTTTTGGCGCTAGGTTTAGCTTCAACCGTCGCTGTAGAAAAATCCGCTTCATCGGCCCCGCTCTCTACACTTGCCTCACCTTCAGCTTGTGACGCTTTAGTTTGCGACTCGCTTGTAGGAATAGGCTTTTTACGGCGGGCCTTGCTCTTACCGGATTTGCTGTCGCACCGGCCAATCGCCTGTACGCCATCAACCCGTAATTCAAAATCGATACGAAGTAATATGGCTACTGCTACTGACATGATGATAAGTGACGAGCCGCCGTAGCTAACTAACGGCAGTGTTAACCCTTTGGTTGGCAGGATACCCGCGCTTGCACCAATATTTACCGCCGTCTGGAAACTGAACCAGATGCCTATGCTGTAAGCCATGTAACCATCAAACGCTCGCCCTTTTTCAAGTGCCTTATTTCCAATGCTCAGCGCACGCAACACCATCCACAAAATTAGGCCGAGTACGGCAAGCACACCAACAAAGCCTAACTCTTCCGCTAAGATGGCCATAACAAAGTCAGTGTGTGCTTCGGGTAAGAATTCCAGTTTTTGCAAACTATTGCCTAGGCCTTGCCCAAACCAGTTACCGCGGCCATAGGCCATTAAAGACTGGGTTAGCTGATAACCAGCGCCAAACGGATCAGCCCAAGGGTCTAAAAAGGAGGTAACCCGTTTCATTCGGTATTCTTCAAACACGATAAGCGCTACAACCGCCAATATGCCTGCAAACACCAGTGCGAAGAACTGCCAAAGTCGTGCACCCGCTAAAAACAGCAAGCCAATCGTGGTTGCAAACATCACAACGACGGTACCTAAGTCTGGCTGTAGCAGTAATAGCATCGCTAACGCAAAGAACACGACAAGGGGTTTAATAAATCCTTTTAGATTTTCGGTCACTTCTTCGTAGCGGCGAACCAGATAACCCGCCAAATAGGCAAAGAAAAAGAGCTTAGCAGGCTCGGCAGCTTGAATGGTTATAGGCCCAATCGCCAACCAACGGGTACTCCCGTTCACCGTTCGACCGACAAGCAATACTGCTACGAGCAGCGCAATCGCCGCGAGTAACAGGTACGGGTTAGTGGTACGCCAAAACTGCATCGGCAGTTGAAGGGTTATCATTGCAGCCGTCAAGGCACACGCAATATAAATACCGTGGCGAATAGCAAAATAGAAGGGGTTGTCGTGCAGCCTATCGGCCACCGGCATCGACGCCGAGGTGACGATAATAATGCCAATACTCATTAGCGCGAGCGCAATTAAGATAAGCGTCACGTCATAGGGGTGCGTTGCCGAAGGTTGTCCGTCGTGCTTCGCGGCAAATAACGCGCTAAGTTTGGTAGAGGCAGCAATCATGATGTGGCCTCCACAGCATCGTCGCTCTTACTGTGTAGATTAAGTAGGTCGTGTACATCTTGTTTAAACACGTCACCGCGATGCATATAGTTCTTAAACATATCTAAACTTGCACACGCAGGCGAAAGCAGCACAACATCACCAGGGGCAGCAAGTCTTGTTGCTGCTTTTACGGCGTCTTTCATCGTTGCCACACGAGTTGTATGCGCAAAACTCTTTTCAAACAGGTGTGCATCTTTGCCCAAAGCAAACACGTGCGATACATATTTAGTTAGATAAGGCGAGAGGCTGGCTATATCAGCGCCTTTAGCGTCACCACCTGCAATAAGAATGAGCTTCCCTTGTATAGTCGGGGCTAACCCTTCAAGGGCAGCTACCGTGGCGCCAATGTTGGTTGCTTTAGAATCGTCGATATAGCGGATGTCGTTTACACGGGCTATTTCCACACAACGATGTGGTGCAGCTTTAAAACTGTGTAGATGTTTAACAGCGAGCGCTGGCGAAACACCTAGCTGAAGGCAGATACCCAATGCAGCCATGATGTTTAGTACGTTGTGCATGCCCGCCAAATGAATATCGCTAAGGGCAATAAGCTTTTCGTCTTTAAACGTTATATATAGACTTTGTTCATTGTCACGAGCACTATCGTCACCGTCAAAAGACGCAATCGCAAACCCTGTGGTCGACTCTCCCAGTCCATATTCAACGATATTTTTTGACGCTAGCGACTCTTCATTAGACGCGGCATTAGATTCGCCATCAGATACTGCATTTGATGCAGCAATCCCCTTAGCATCGGTAATAAGCTGCTCGTAAGGTGCTACAAACTCACCGTCTCGCCACACAACCGCAGATTTCGCGTTATCAAAAATGCGATGCTTGGCATCGATATAGGCTTCAAGGGTACCGTGACGGTCTAGGTGATCATCGGAAATATTAAGGACAGTAGCAGCTTCGAGCACCAAGCTAGACGTTGTTTCAAGTTGAAAACTTGATAACTCCATCACCACTACATCTGCATCACTTTGAAGCGCTTCAAGCACAGGGCGACCTACGTTACCCGCTTCAATACTTTTTACGCCGCACTTTTTGAGCAGATGGTTCACTAATAAAGTAACCGTGGTTTTACCGTTAGAGCCGGTTATACCTACTACGCGCTTAGCTGGCGTAGCATCACTCGTGGAGGCATTTAAACGGGCAAACAATTCCACGTCGCCGATCACCTCAACACCACACTTTTGCGCTAAAGCCACTTGTTCAATATCAAGAGCAAGCCCCGGGCTTAACACCAAGGTGTCTACACCATCAAAGTAATCCTCGCTTAGAGCAGTGCAAGTGACCTTCTCTGCCATAAACGCGTGCATGTCAGTATCAATATCAGAATCAGGGTCGGTAACTAGAGTAAAATTAGCACGGGTATCAAATGCTTTAACCGTTGCCTGCTTTTGCAACAAAAAGCGCACGCAAGCCTGACCTGTAACACCTAGGCCACCGACTACATAACTATGCTCACGTACGTTATACGACATTACGATTTATCTCTTTACCACTTATCTAAGTTTAAGGGTAGCTAAACCCACTAAAACCAAAATGATTGAAATGATCCAAAAACGCACTATTACGCGCGGCTCTGGCCAGCCCTTCAATTCATAGTGATGGTGAATAGGCGCCATACGAAAAATACGCTGGCCACGCAATTTGTAAGAACCTACCTGAAGGATGACCGACAGGGTTTCCATAACAAAAACACCACCCATGATGATTAACACGAGTTCTTGGCGCACTAATACAGCTAACACACCTAGTGTGCCGCCTAGCGCTAGTGAGCCAACGTCACCCATAAATACTTGTGCCGGATACGTGTTAAACCATAAAAAGCCTAAGCCTGCACCGACCATGGCGGTACACACAATCACCAGTTCGCTGGTAAGCGGAATATGAGGAATATTCAGGTATTCAGCAAAGTTCGCATTACCTGTCACATAGGCGAAAATGGCAAATGCGCCTGCCACCAATATAGTGGGCACAATGGCAAGTCCATCCAATCCATCGGTAAGGTTTACCGCGTTACTTGTGCCTACAATGGCAAAGTAGGTAATAATGATGAAGAACGCACCTAACTGCGGGAACACTTCTTTGAAGAAAGGCACCAGTAGTGAGGTTTCAGCGCTTATTGTTGCACTGCTGTATAGATAGAATGCGACGCCTAACGCAACCACAGATTGCCAGAAATATTTCCAACGGGCGATAAGCCCCTTCGAATCTTTGCGGATCACTTTTCTGTAGTCGTCAACAAACCCAATAATACCGTAGGCCACAACCACGGTAAGGGTTACCAACACATAACGGTTAGTCAGGTCAGCCCAAAGCAGGCCGCTTACTACAATTGCTGCGAGTATAAGTAACCCGCCCATAGTGGGTGTGCCTGATTTTGACAAATGGCTTTGCGGGCCATCGTCTCGTACGGTTTGACCAATTTGCATACGCTGTAGATAACGAATCATCTTAGGGCCAATAAGAATGGCAATAAGTAATGCGGTCAGCGTGCTTAAAATTGCACGAAGGGTAAGGTATGAAAATACGTTAAACCCTGAATCGAACTGTGTCAGCCAGTCGGCTAGCCAAATTAACATGCTATTCGCTCCCGACGGCTATCGTGCTTTCCCAGCGCAGAGGCCTCTACCGCCTCTACCACACGTTCCATTCTGGAACTGCGTGAACCTTTAACTAAAATTGAAATATCGCGCTGCTGCACTAACAAATCACTCTCCATTGCGGCCAACAAACTTTCAACATCGCTGAAATGGCCACCATTTTCATTAAACACAGCACTGGCTGATTGACTCAAAACACCCATGGTATACAGGTAATTAATTCCTTTTTGTTTAGCGTATTCCCCCACCTGCTCGTGGTAAAAACGCGCTTTTTCACCCAACTCTTTCATGTCGCCTAGAACAAGAACGCGGATACCTGAAAAGCTACTTAGCGTATCAATTGCCGCATTAACAGAAGCCACATTGGCGTTGTAGGTGTCATCTAACAGGCGAACCTGTTCGGTAAGCTGCTTTACATTTAAGCGACCACTAACTTGCTTCATGGCAAGTAAGCCGTCGCGCACGTTTTCTAGTGTGGCGCCAACTTGCAGCGTTAATGCCGCAGCAACAAGGGCATTCCCCACGTTGTGAACGCCAGGAATAGTAAGCTGAATAGACATATCTCCTTGCGGGCAAACCAAGTGGAATGCGGCGCACCCATCTAGCCCAATGGTGATATCTTCTGCTCTAAAATCAGCATCGTTTTTCTGCTGGGGCGAAAACGTTAGCGTTTTGGTCTGTTTAAGTTTGCCTTGCCAAAATTCGGAAAACTGGCTATCAACATTGACTACCGCCACGCCGTCACTGCCTAAGCCTTTAAAAATTTCACTTTTGGCGCGCGCTACACCTAGCAAACTTCCAAAGCCTTCTAGATGAGAAGCGGCGGCGTTTACGATAGTCGCGACGTCCGGCTTAACAAGGTTCGTGGTATAGGCGATTTCACCAATGTGATTTGCGCCTAACTCCATCACTGCATATTCATGCTGAGGTTCAAGGCGTAGGAGGGTTAGCGGCACACCGATATCATTATTGAAGTTACCGTTTGTGGCTAATACATTGCCTCTTCGCTCCAAAATAGCGGCACACATTTCCTTTACGGTGGTTTTGCCACTGCTTCCGGTAATCGCAATCGTTTTGGGTGCCACATAAGCTTTTACTGCCGCACCTAATAGACCAAGTGCTTCTTTGGTATCTTCAACCATGATGACAGGTAACGAGGTTGCTGCGTCTTCACTGGCAATAACCGCACTTGCTCCCGCTTTCTCCGCCGTTGAAATAAAATCATGGCCGTTAAAATTCGGACCTTTCAAGGCCAAGTAAACTGCGCCATCTTCTAGGGTGCGGGTATCGGTACTTACTGCAGACACTTCAACGTCAGCAGCGCCTTTCAATAATTTTCCATTAACCTTTTCGGCTATCCATGACAGCGTTGTTGTTATCATTTGCTGTACTCCTGTTGCAGTCGCGCCACAACTGCACGTTCGTTATAGTTAGTCTTTTTGTCACCGATAATTTGGTAATCTTCATGGCCTTTTCCGGCCACGATGATGATGTCGCTTTCATGCGCATGCTCAAGGCAATGACGAATAGCTTGCTCGCGATCAGGTATAGACACTGCCAGTTCACGGTTTTTCAAACCCGCAATGATATCCTCGGCGATAGATTCAGGGCTTTCACTGCGACTGTTATCTGTGGTGATAACAATAGCGTCAGCACCAACCTCGGCAGCCTGCCCCATTAACGGTCGCTTGCCTTTGTCTCTGTCCCCGCCGCAGCCAAACACACACCACACTTTGCCCGTTGTATGGAATTTGGCGCTTAACAGCACTTTCTCCAGAGCGTCTGGCGTATGCGCGTAGTCCACCACTAGGTTCGCCGCACCCGTTACAGGGAAAACTTCCATTCGCCCGGGTACAGGCGTGATTGCATTTACCGCGTTAACCACGTCATCAAAACGCTCACCTTCAGCGAGTAACGTACCTATAGCACTCAATACATTACTGATATTGAACTTTCCGAATAGTGGCAGCGAAATAGCAGCGCTTCCCCACGAACTCACCAGTTCAAAGCTACATCCACCTGCATGATAAGAAGCATTTGTGGCGAAACAATGGCGACTTTGAGGATTGTTATGCTCTCGCAAGTATTCACTTTCACCGCTTCCATCCAGACCACTTTCGTCTATACCTGTCCAGATGCGTGTAATCGACTTATCTGCTGCACCATCCCACTTCTTACTTTCATCATCATTAGCGTTTAATACCACAGCCTTTAAACCTGGCTGCTGAAGCAGCAAGCGCTTGGCTTTGCCGTACTCTTCCATGGTGCCGTGGTAATCGAGATGATCTCGAGTAAGGTTGGTGAAAACAGCGATATCGGTTTTTACTGTACCAAGCCGCCCTTGAACCAATGCGTGAGAACTTGCTTCGAAGGCCGTATGGCGCACTTCACTTTGCACAAAGTCTGCCAACAAATATTGCATACGTATGGCATCGGGCGTAGTGTTCGCTGCCGGCGTGTTCGACCACTGGGTTTCATCGCCTTCAAACACACTACTCCCTAGAGTTCCGATGCTTGCACTACGTGTACCTAACGCATCCTTAAGCTGGGTAAGCAATTGAACTGTAGAGGTTTTTCCGTTTGTCCCTGTCACTGCTACTGTCGTCATTTTCTGAGCAGGGTAGTCGTAAAATGCAGCAGCTAATGCAGAGAGCATTTGTGGTAATTCATACAGCGAGATAATGACGCTGTGGTCACGCATTTCCATCTGACCATGGGCACTACTGTCTTCAGTTTGCGCCAGAATTACACGGGCCCCTAAACTTATTGCCTGGGGTATAAAATCTCGACCATCACGTTCGTGGCCCTTAATTGCCAAGAACGCTAAGCGTGTATTCACTTCTCGGCTGTCTAGCGTTAAACCTTCAATGCGGATATCTGGGGCGTCTACACCAAATTTCGCCAATAAAGCTTTTATACTTTGAATAAAGGCACTAACTACCACTTTGACCTCCTTTCAATAAGCGGCTAGATGTAACCTGCTTGTCATCGGGCGTAACGTTTAACATGTGCAATGCGCCACCCATAATTGATGAAAAGACAGGTGCAGCGGTATCCCCCGCGTGATACAAATCACCGCCGGGTTCGTTGATCAATACAATAGTTACTAGCCTGGGGTCAGACACAGGTGCGATACCGGCGAAAATGTTGACGTACTCTTCGCCGTACCCGCCAGCCACCGCTTTTCGGCTTGTTCCTGTTTTCCCAGCAACGCGATAACCTGGTACCGACGCTTTTGTTGCTGTGCCGCCACGCTGGGTTACGCTTTCCATCATTTGAACAATAGCGTTAGCGTTTTCTTCGCTGATCACCCGCTCAGATTGAGCCTGCCATGAAGGTTGCTCTGGCGACTTGATGACATTAAGCGGTGTTTTAATACCGCCGTTCGCCAACGTTGCGTAAAGACGCCCCAACTGTGCAGTGGTAACCGAAATGCCGTATCCAAATGACAGCGTGGCTAGCTCAAATTCAGACCAGCGGCTGCGCTCATGAAAGATACCGCTACTCTCACCCGCCATATTAAGCCCGGTATCGCTCATTAAGCCCATATTGTAATAGGTATCCAGCAGGAACTGTTTAGGCACAGAAAGCGCCAGCTTCGACGTTCCCATATTTGAGGAATGCTGAATAATTTCTTCTAGCGTTAGTTCGCCGTAGTTGCGCGAATCTTTTACTAAGCTGCCGCCTAATCGCATCCATCCTGGATGAGTGTTTACTGAGTCTTCAGGCTCCACTTCACCGAACTCTAATGCAGTAAGGACGGCCAGCGGTTTTAGCGCCGAGCCTGGTTCGAACGCATCGGTAATAACCCTGTTACGCATTCTGTGCGCAGAAATATCGCTTCTGTCATTCGGATTGAACGACGGTGCATTCACCATGGCTAACACATCACCGCTTTTTACATCGATGACAATGGCGGAAGCCGAGCTTGATTGGTAATAAATCATGGCTTCTTTAATTTCTTTATAAGCAAGTGCCTGAATACGCTGATCAATAGTCAGCTGCAGGTCGCCGGCTTTTTCGCCTGATTTTGTTTCTAAGATCTCTACCTGACGGCCTTTCGCATCGCGGCGTATTTTACGAGAACCCGGCGTGCCCGTTAGCCACTCGTTATACATGCGCTCCAAGCCTTCAACGCCCGTGTCGTCAACATCGGTTACGCCGATTAACTGCGCTGAAACTTCACCTGTAGGATAGTAGCGGCGGCTTTCACGGCGAAGATAAATGCCTGGAATGTCCAGTTTATCAACGTACTCTGCCATGGCAGGCGACACCTGACGCTGCAAGTAAACAAAGCGGCGTTTGGGGTTTGCCACTTTTTCTTTGAGTTCATTGACGTCTTGGCGCAGTACATCTGCCAGCGCTTCCCAACGGCGTTCTTCCTCGAAGCCGTTGTTTTCATGGATAACCTTAGGGTCTGCGTAAATGGCCCGAACAGGAACACTTACCGCCAGTTCGACACCATTTCTGTCGGTAATAAGCCCGCGATAGGTTGGCATATCACGGGTTCTTAGCGTGCGGTTGTCACCCTGTTGAATTAACTCGTCTGGCTCAATAACTTGAATATAGGCTGCACGGGCGGCTAGCACGCCGAAAACCAGCATGATTACCACAAGTACAACGACAAAACGCCAATGCACTAAACTTGGCGTTACATTTTGCTTTGCACCGGTCTTTTTACGCTTACGAGAAAGTGCTGTTGTACTCATTTCAACTTCACCACTACTTCATCGTCTGCGGTTGGACGGTACATTTCTAACTGTTTTTCAACCAGGTTTTCTATGCGGTTGTGCTCGGTCAACGCACGTTGCTCAAGCACTAGGTTTCGCCATTCAACATCCAGCTCATCTTTCTCTTGCATAAGGTCTTCAAGAGCAATGACCTGCTGTCTGTTGTGATGACTGCTAAGCGTTACCGCCATAGCACTTGCGATAACCATTAAATACAACAAAACCCGCAACTTGTTGCGGGTCAAATCTGAAACAATTATTAGCAATAATTTAAAATTAGTGCTGGCCTTGTCTGGCGCGGCTTTGGTCATAACTTTTCTGCCACACGTAATACCGAACTGCGAGAGCGAACGTTGTTCGCAATCTCCTGTTCTGAAGGTTTTATTGCTTTACCCAGAGCTTTTAGCACTTTATCTGCATCTATTTCAGCCTGAGTAATCGGCAAGTTGTGTGGTACTGATTTCCCTTTACTTTGATCCTTAATGAAGCGTTTTACTAAACGGTCTTCAAGCGAGTGAAACGAAATAACGGCAAGACGGCCTTCTTTCGCCAACACTTGTGTCGCCGCTTTAAGGCCAACGCGAAGTTGCTCTAGCTCCGCATTGATATAAATGCGAATGCCTTGGAATGCACGAGTTGCCGGATGTTTAAACTTATCCTTTACAGGAACCGCTTCGTCGATAATTTTGGCTAGCTGAGCTGTGCGCGTGATGGGTGTTTCTTTGCGCGTGTTTACAATGGCATGGGCTATGCGTTTGCCGAACTTCTCTTCGCCAAACTCTTTAATAACCTGCGTAATGTCTTGTTCTTCGGCGTTAGCCAACCAGTCTGCAGCACTTTGTCCACGTGAGGTGTCCATACGCATATCCAGCGGGCCGTCACGAAGAAAGCTAAAACCACGCTCGGCATCATCTAGCTGAGGTGAAGACACCCCCAAATCCATAAGCACACCGTCAATCTTACCGGTTAGTCCCAGCGCTTCGATTTCTTCTGCCATATCACCAAACGGTGAGTGGATAATGCTAAAACGCTTATCATCGGCGAAACGTTCTGCCGCTTTGATTGCTTGCGGGTCACGGTCAAAGGCGATGAGTCGCCCGTGTTCGCCCAATGCATCCAAAATATGTGCTGAGTGCCCCCCACGGCCGAAAGTGGCGTCAATGTAGATACCGTTCGGTTTGATCGCTAGGGCTTCAATGCATTCATCAAGTAATACTGAAATATGTTTAAATTCGCTAGGCTGCGTCATAGAGAAAAGTCCTGTAATCGTTCGGTAAGTTCAAATTCGCCTTTGCGTTCGGTGTCTATATCAGCTTCAACTTGTTGTGCCCAAATATCGGCATCCCAAATTTCGAATTTGTTTAACTGACCAACTAACATGACTTCTTTTGAGAGTTTTGCGAAACTTCGCAGTGGAGTAGGAACAAGAATGCGCCCGCTTTTATCCATCTCACCTTCAGAAGCATAACCTAGTAGCAATCGCTGCAAGCGACGCTCGGCTGGGATCATGCTTGAAAGTTTAGAGAGTTTAAGCTCAATCTCTTCCCATTCGGGAAGTGGGTAAAGTAGCAAACAACTTTGTTGTGTATCGACTGTGCAGACCAGTTGTCCCTGACAATCATCCAGCAGCGACTGACGATACTTCGTCGGTATAGCCAGTCTGCCTTTTGTATCCAGATTGATTGCGTTAGCGCCGCGGAACATTCCCCTAGCCTTTTATTATTTGCTCTTGGTTTTCTTGTTTTTTGAGTACTAATCTGCAAAGTGATGATGATTTGATCCACAATTCGCCACATTTACCCACTGAGATACAGTTTAGGTATCAATGATCCCCACTGTCAAGTAGAAAAAAGGCGTGAAGGCCGCATAAACACTGGGTTTAAACTGGTTGGATATACAGTGTTTTTAGGAAGTGTATGATTAGGCGTGTAAAAAAGATTAAAAAATATTCAGGTGAGAAAAAATAAAGGTGTAATTAATCGATGAACTGCTGTTTTTGACTGTAAATAAGCGGCGAGATCTCGCGATTATGTTTAACGCTGTTTTCAGCGGTATTGCGCGTATGCTGAGTCGTAATTCAAACAGCTGCGCCACATCAGCACGCTAAAAAACGAGTGAGTTAACACGACTAGTGCTAACTCACTGCATTTACATCAACGCGTGCTAACGCATAGCAATAATCAGGGAGTTCTTACTTAGAAACGATAGGATGCTGAAAGTGAAGCAACGTCACTGCTTTCTTCCCCATCAATATCCGTTTCATAGCTTGCTGATATTGAAAACTGTTCATTGACCCAATAATCGAGTGCTACTCCAACAGCCTTTTCATTTACAAAGCCGTCTGGCGCATCTGAATAGGTGAACAAGCCAGCAACACTGAAACCTTTATTGAAGAAGTAACGAGCTGAGCCATAAAAAACGTCATTACTTTCAGCTATATACTCGGCCATAAAGTCCCAGCCTTTCCCCTCCTTTCCAACAGTTGTGTAACGAGTAAAAATTAATGCAGAAGATTCGTTACCGCTAGCTTCAAACACGTCATCTTCGAAGACATATTCAGTGCTGAAGTGCTGATAAGTCAAACCTGCGCCAACTTGCCACTCACGTGATAAGTTGTAACCCAGCTTAGCATTTATGTCGGTGCTATCAGATTCGCCATAGCCATTGTTCCATTTCCTATGAACCCCTTCGATTGCTAACATTAAGTTTTCATCGATGTAAAACGTCGCTCCAAGATTAAAAAAGTCGGCACCATCTAAATTGGCGTAACCACCAGATAAACTCGATACACGCTGAAGATAAGGGTTTATAAGGTAAGCGCCGCTGTTTCCGCTAACTTCTTCCAGGTAGCGCACATACCTTGCACCGTAGAGGTTGTCATCGAATCCTTCAGGATCGACAGCGGTAAACTGTACTTCGTTTTGTGTAGCTGCATGTGCTGCTGAGACTGTAAATACTGAAGCCGTGATAAGTGATAGTGCAGTTAGCGTAGTTTTTAGCTTATTAGTGTTAGTGTTCATGTCTTTTGTCCTTAAAAAATGTGTTGGGAACGAGGTGTAAGATAAGACATTAAAACTTAACGGTTTCTGAACGAAACATGACGAAGTCTGAACGTGAATTTTAGGTACAAAAAAACCCGCAACTTTGCGGGCTTTTAAACTTCAAAATGAGGGAGCGATTACGCGTTTGGCGTTGCTTCTTCTGCTTTAACCGCAGAAAGCTGCATGCTGCGAATTGGGTTTTCTGTGTCGTTAGAAAGCTCAACAAGGCGGTTTAGCTGACCAACAGACATCATTACTGCGTAGATAGCACCTAGGAAGCCTTGCTTGTGTAGCTCAAGCACCTGCTCTTCTGGCAGCTCAAGAAGCTTCTTCTCGTTGATGCTCATCATGCCGGTAACATTGCGCTGTTTACCATCTTGGTAAGTAAGGCGAATTTGAATTGGATCAAGAAGGTCCAGTTCAACGACTTTCGCAACAAAACGCTGAGTTAGCATTTCGCTATTCGCAAGGTCTGCTAGGAATTTCTGACGGTTATCTAGGAACTCGCTTGCTTCACCAGCTTCAGTGAATAGCGCTTGGCCTTCGTCAGAAATAAGGTCAGAGTTTTCATCAATGTAAACGCCAAGCTTGTCGCCGTCTGGACGCACGTCAAATGGATAGCGAAGGATGTTCATTGGAACGTGAGGGCCTTTCCAGCTGTCGCCAGTTAGAAAAAGGTTTTGACCTTGTTCCATACCAAGCATAGTCACAACGTGGTGACGCTTTGATGTAGTGTCTTCAATGAACACTAGCGGCATTGTCGCAGCTAGTTGTGCAAATTCACGGATCGTTGCTGCTGCAAGGTGTGTATTTTTCGCAAAGCTGAAAGATGTATTTACCGCAACCTTTAGGTCTTTATGCTTTTCTTTATCTAGCGGTACAAAATTAATAGCCATATTTATTTCTCATACTTGTTAGCTGTGGCCCCGGCTTGATTATGTGAGAAGAGCGGGTGCCACTAAAAAATTACGTCGGCCGCGCTGATGCATAGTAGTCATCGATAATTGGCGGAGCGCTTGGGAGTATCCCGTATTCGCGCAATGAAGTCACGCAGTCTTCACCATAACAAGTTTTAAATTTTTATTGCAATGTAAACTTGAAGTAAACAAGCACAAGCGCTCTAAAAATGAGCAATATCGACTAATTTAGGGCTTAGCGAGAGCAATCTGGGGTAAATGCATAGCAAGTAAAAGCCTATTGTCGCAGTGCGCATTATCCTTTAGTCTCGTATTGCTATTAAGTTAGCAGTTTTTGACCTAAGCGATAAAAAAACAAAATAAGGATTTTCTATGAAGGAACGCTTCCCACTCTCATCTTGCGCATTACTTATCTCTGCGCTTTTTGCTTCACACTCTGTACTTGCTGAGACCTCTACTTATTCAGCATCTGAAAAAGCTATCAAGATCGCACAAGAAACTATTATTGTTGATGGACACATTGATGTTCCTTATCGCGTAAAGGAAAAGTGGGTTGATGTCACTAAAGCCACGCAGGACGGCGACTTCGACTACCCTCGTGCAGTATCTGGTGGTTTGAACGCCCCTTTTATGAGTATTTACGTGCCTGCTAGTTTAGACAACTCTCCAGAATCTACGCAGCTTGCCCATGAGCTCATCGATTCAGTAGAAGCCATTGTTGCCCGCGCACCTGATAAATTTGCCATTGCTAAAAGCCCTTCTGACGTAAAAGCCCAATTTGAAAAAGGGTTAATTTCACTGCCAATGGGCATGGAAAATGGTTCTCCTATTCAAGGTGACTTGGCGAATCTAACGGATTTTTACGAGCGCGGGATTCGCTACATCACCCTTGCTCATAGTCAAGCTAACCACATTTCTGACTCTTCGTATGACCTGCGCAGAAAATGGAAAGGCCTTAGCCCGTTTGGCAAAACTTTAGTGGGCGAGATGAACAACATCGGCATCATGCTAGATATTTCCCATGTGTCTGACGACGCCTTTTATCAGGTTATTGAGTTAACAAAGGTGCCAGTCATAGCATCACATTCTTCACTGCGCCGCTTTACCCCCGGTTTTGAGCGCAACATGGACGACGAGATGATCAAAAAACTCGGCGAAAATGGCGGTGTGATTATGATTAACTTTGGTTCTAGTTTTGTATCTAAAGAAGCTGGCAAGTGGCGTAGTGGCCTTACTGCAGCGCGCAAAGCCTTGGTTGAAAAAGAAGGCGAAGACAGCCCTAAGCTAGAGAACTTTGAAGAGAATTATCGCAAAGAAGTGCCATACCCTTATTCAACCCTAGACGAAGTGCTTGACCATATCGATCACGTGGTAAAACTGATTGGTGTTGATCACGTGGGTATTGGTTCAGACTATGACGGTGTAGGTGACTCATTACCCATTGGCCTTAAAGACGTGGCGAGTTTTCCAAACTTAGTACAAGGATTGTTGGATAGAGGATACAGCCGTACCGACATCGAAAAGATATTGAGCGGAAACCTTTTGCGCGTTTGGCAACAAGTGGAAGACTATGCGGCAGCGCACTAGTCGCGCAATGCTTTAAAAATGAAGCGTAGGGAAGCGTGTTATCGCTTCCCCATGCTTTATCTACTCTACTGCACTTTCAACTCTATTATTTTTTGCGTGACACAATTAAGTAAAACGCGCTTGGCAATACCAACAGTGTTAATACCAGTGCACTCGCCATACCGCCTACCATAGGCGCCGCAATTCGCTGCATCACTTCACTACCAGTTCCAGTGGCATAAAGCACAGGCAACAAGCCAACAATAATAGAAAGCGATGTCATCATAACTGGGCGAAGTCTTGCCGAGGCGGCATGGACAATAGCCTTTTTCACAAGCGCATCTTTTTTAGTGTTGCCATTTTCTGTTTCGTGCTTAGTAAGTGCATCTGATACATATTGGTTTAGATAGACCAGCATGATAACGCCTATTTCTACCGCTACACCTGCTAAGGCAATAAACCCAACACCTACCGCCACCGACAGATTGAAGTTAAGAAGGTAAAGCAACCATACACTGCCCACCAGCGCCAACGGTAAGGTCGCGAGTATGAGTGCCACATCGCGAAGGCGTTTAAATGCCAGATAAAGCAAAAGGCAGATAATGGCTAACGTTAGCGGTATAACCACCGACAGTTTTGCTTTCGCGCGCTCAAGGTAAGCAAACTGCCCCGCCCACGTAATGGAGTATCCAGTGGGTAAATCAAGTTGCTCTGACAAATGACGTTTTGCGCTATCTACATAACCCCCTAAGTCAATACCCGTGGCTGAGTCTGACGAGATATCAATGTATACCCATCCGTTTAATCGGGCATTTTCACTTTTAATCCCAGCCGGCCCGTCGTCAATACGCACGGTCGCCACATCGCCAAGGGTAATGTGAACACCGCTTGGTGTGACGAAAGGCATGGATGCTAAAGATTCAGGCGTATCGCGGTAGTGCTGTAAAAAGCGCATGGCAATAGGAAAACGCTCACGCCCTTCCACTGATTGTGTAACCACTTTGCCGCCCACTGCCGAGCCTACAATACTGTGAACATCGTCTATCGTCATGCCGTAGCGCGCCGCCAACTGCCTGTCGATATCGATATAAACGTAACGGCCACCCACCACACGCTCAGCGTATACTGATGCTGTATTGGGCAGGTCTTTAAGCAGTGTCTCTATATCCTTTCCAATGGCTTCAATGCCCGCAAGGTCAGGCCCCGCAATCTTGATCCCAACAGGGGTTTTTATCCCGGTTGCCAACATGTCGATACGGGTTTTAATTGGCATTACCCACGCATTGGTCAGCCCTGGAAATTGCACCAGAGCGTTAAGCTCTTCATTGAGCTTTTCAGTGGTCATGCCCTCCCTCCACTGCGCTTTCGGTTTAAGCTGAATGAAGGTTTCAATCATCGTCAATGGTGCAGGGTCTGTGGCCGTATCTGCGCGTCCAATTTTCCCAAATACCGATTCTACCTCGGGCAAAGTTGCAATAAGCTTATCCGTCTGTTGTAAAAGCTCTCTGGCTTTACCCACTGAAATACCCGGATAGGTAGTAGGCATATACATCAAATCGCCTTCGTCCAGTTCGGGCATAAATTCGCTACCTAGTTGGCTTAACGGCCAGTACATGGAAAGCAATAAGCAAAATGCCCCCGCCAAGGTGAGCAGTGGGTAGTTAAGCAGCCGCGTTAGCAATGGCTGATACACACGTTCTAAAGCTCGATTTACTGGGTTCTGGGCTTCAGATCGTATTTTTCCGCGTACGAAATAACCCGCCAGCACAGGAACTAAAGTAATTGCCAGCGCCGCAGCTGCTGCCATGGCATAGGTTTTGGTAAAGGCAAGAGGCGCAAAAAGACGCCCTTCTTGTGCTTCTAATGCAAAAACAGGAATAAAGGATACGGTTATAATTAGGAGCGCAAAGAATAAAGCTGGGCCAACTTCTGTGGTCGACTTAATCACCAGTTCCCAACGTTTGGCTGCCGAAAGCTTTGCAGATGTTGGCGCAGAGGTTGGTATAGATGTTCGCGACTGGGCACTCCCTGCCCCCCCCTGACTTGCTGAATCCCTTTGACTCGCTGAGGCTCCCTGACTTGATGAAACAGCATGCTGATGAATGTGCTTGTGTAAATTTTCAACCACAACAATAGCGCCATCCACCATTGCACCGATAGCGATAGCAATGCCACCTAAAGACATGATGTTGGCATTAAGTCCCTGCAGCTTCATTACGATGAAGGCGGCGAGAATACCAATAGGCAAACTGATTAGCGCAACCATAGATGAACGTATGTGAAACAAGAAGATAGCGCATACCAAACCAACAACCAGCAATTCCTCCACCAACTTATTGGTGAGGGTATCGACGGACTTATCAATAAGGGTGGAGCGATCGTACACGGGGACGATATTCACACCTTCCGGCAAGCTCGCTTTTAATGAATCCAGCTTAGCTTTGACCGCATCGATAGTGGCTTTTGCGTTTTCGCCATAGCGCATAACTATAATGCCACCCACGGTTTCGCCATTCCCGTTTAGTTCAGCAATACCGCGGCGCATCAACGGGCTTTCTACCACTTGTGCTACATCGTTAATCGTTATGCTAACGCCGTCCTTAATAACACCTGTGGGTAACGCCAGTATGTCGTCAATGCCCTGAATGTAGCTTTGCGCACTAACCATGTACTCTGCCTCGGCCATTTCAATAACCGAAGCGCCTGACGCGCGGTTACCCCGTTTAAGGGCAATGTCTATCATGGATGGCTGAATGTTATAGGCACGTAATTTTTCAGGGTCGACAATAACTTGGTATTGTTTAACCATCCCTCCAACAGACGCAACTTCAGATACGCCTTCAACTGACTGAAGCTCAAACTTCAAGAACCAGTCTTGCAACGCCCTTAATTCACCAGCATCTAGCGCATTTGGCTGACTAGCATCGTTCTCCAACGCATAAATGTAAACCCAACCTACCCCTGTCGCATCTGGACCTAACTGAGGTGTCACGCCTTCTGGAAGTTGCGAAGACGCTTGGCTTAAGTATTCCAGAACACGGCTTCGAGCCCAGTACATGTCTGTATCGTCATCAAAGATTATATATACGTAGGCATCGCCGAAGAATGAATACCCTCGCACCGTCTGTGCGCCAGGCACTGACATTAGCGCAGAGGTGAGAGGAAACGTCACCTGATCTTCCACCACTTGCGGCGACTGACCGGGATAGTTTACTTTCACTATGACCTGGACATCAGATAAATCAGGGATAGCATCAACGGGGGTGTTTTTCACCGCCCAGACACCAGCAATACTGAGCATAATAGCGCTCAGCAATACCATTATTCTATTGTTTACCGACCAGCGAATTACCGATTCAATCATGGTGCATATGCTCCTTATGATTTATCGATTTTTGTTCTGCCGACTTGTGAACCATCGACTTGTGAGCATCGCTTTGGTTTTCATCGCCCTTCCGCTCGCCCGCATCATGTTTATGATTACTGTGACCTGAGTCATGCACCATGCCCTTGTCCATGGCATGTTCACTATGTTTACGCATATCAATAACCGTGAACTCTTTTCCAGTCACAAAGGTGAACATGATGTTGTCACCTTCACTAAACTGAGATAAGTCAATATGCTTTGATACCGTAAATGACATTGTCGCAGGTCCCCGCCCCCATTTTTCAATCGGCCCGCGAGCGATCACTAACTTTGCGTTATTCGAAGCGCCATTCGTTTCGGTGTCAGCTGGCAATTCAATTGCCTCAATAGTACCTGTTGTCGTGGCCTGGTGATCGGGCGCTTTCATTCGCTCAAAGTCACTGCTTTTCGACGACTCTGAATCAATCAAAAATTGTGCTGATACCACAACATCATCCTCTGGGAGCAAGCCTTCAACGACTTCAAAATGTGTACTATCGCTTTGTCCCAGTGTTACGCGTACCGACTTAAAATTGCCATCGCCATCACTGAGTACCACTTTTGCGCCCTCAGCCGTGCGAATAACGGCGCTGCGAGGAACCAGTAACGCTGCCTTGCGTTGAGTAGGCGTAATTACAACGTGAGCAAACATATTGGGCTTTAAAGTATGATTGTTATTGTTTAGCGGTATGCGCACTTTCAATGTTCGGGTTGTTTCTGACAAAGAAGGATAAATATACTCTACGTGACTTTCCCATTTAGCATCAGACCCATGGTCCATTTCGTCGAGGGTAACCACAGCGCCATTATGAGGCGCTATGATTTGCGCGTACTTTTCAGGCACCTCTGCAATCACCCACGCCGTATCTAGCTGTGCGATGCTCATCAAGGTTGTCCCGGGCTGAACGTAAAACCCCTCCCGAATATTCAGCGCTTCTACTACACCGCTTTGCGGCGCGTTAAATGTGACGGTTTGTGCTACCCGTCTACTTTTCTGCAATTCTTCGATAACGCCCTTTGATAGCCCTAGAGTTTTTAGGCGCTCGGCTGCCCCCTCAATTAAACGTGAATCTCCTCGCTTAAGAGCTAAAACGTATTCTTCTTGTGCGCTAACTAATTCTGGCGAATACAGGGTATAAAGTGCCTGTTCTTTTTCTACTTGCTCTCCTTGGGATTTAATGAAAAGCCTGTCGACCCAACCTGATACTCTAGGGTGGATGTGCACAATGCTATCTTCATCGTAAGCAACGTTGCCCACCGCCGTTACGGTCTGTTGAAGTGTTCCAATGGTA
Source organism: Alteromonas sp. CNT1-28 (assembly GCF_022348345.1). Classification (NCBI taxonomy): domain Bacteria; kingdom Pseudomonadati; phylum Pseudomonadota; class Gammaproteobacteria; order Alteromonadales; family Alteromonadaceae; genus Alteromonas; species Alteromonas sp. CNT1-28. Next base: position 92,424 of record NZ_JAKREZ010000007.1, read on the forward strand.
ACGGGCGCGACTTTAACACCTATATTGTGCTGTACATTTGGCGGAATCATTACGGTACCAGGCGTACGCTCATTACTTTTCGCAGATGTTACTTCGTCATTGGCGTATACTGGCACCAAGTCCATTCCCATTGGTGACTTTCCCGGTTTGTCACGGCGATAGCTGTCATCCATAGGCGCTACCCAATATAAAGGGGCTTTATCATCAGTTTCGTCGCTGAGGGCACTTTCGCCATTTCCGTGTTTTGATGAATCAGACAACAATAGTGAAGCCAAGCCGAACGCTAATAGGCCGCCAAATAGCAGACCTACTAGCAAACCTTTTATTAGCGTGCTTTTTGTATCTGGCGCAGGGTGAGTTGAAGATGTCATATTAACTACTCTTTATTCGAAAAAATGGGCGTGAGTGGGCAGGTACAAATAAGCAAGTGACGCCAATGTTCTGGCGCGCTCGATGTCGATTTTGAGTAAATCATCCTGTACCTGTACTTGCTTGAGATTGGCATTGACAACATCACCGATATCACCGGTGTCTGTGGTATAAGCTGTCAGTTCAGCTTCAGAAAGTTGCCGTGTTTCACCAATTAACGCCGTTTCATAAAGCGCTTTGCGCTCACTTAGCGCTGACAAGCGTGATTTAAGCACCTCTGCATTCGCGGCAAGCTCGTTCACTTTCAAGCGGAAGTCCGTTTCAGACGCACTCATTTTGGAAGCCGCTGCGGATATTGAAGCGTCTTGACGAGATTTATTGAAAAACGGAAGGTCTACTTGAACACCCAATGACACAAAATCAGCTCGGCTTGCGCCATTTTGCGCGTCTTGTCTGTATCCATAACTTGCTTCAAATGCCCACTGAGACTTAGTTTGCTCTCGCGCTATGTTCACATTTTGCGCTTCTATCTGGGTCTGAATTTGAAGCAGCATAGCCTCAGGATGATGCTGTAGTATTGAAAAAGGCTCACTGTTCTCAATAACCGTTAAGAACGAAGAAAGGCTGAGGTTGCTGTCGTTTAAAATGGCATCGACTTCAATGGCGTCTTGTGTTGATTGGGTCAGGGGCGCGCTTACGGATTCATCTAGCGGCGCACCAAACCATTTTGAAAATGCCGATCTCGCTTCATTTTTTTGCTGGTAGGCCTGCACATATTTGTCGTCTAGTGACAACAATGCCAAGCGCACTTGCAGTATGTCTTGCTGCGCCGCTGCACCAACGCCTTGACTGTATCTGGAGTCAGTAAAATCGAGTAGCTGAGTAAGCAATGATTTCTCTTTGTCCAATAATCCAATGCGACGTGTTGCATAGACCCAATCTAACCAAGTAAGGGTAACTTCACGTTTAAGCCACGCCTTTCTAGCTTGGCTCTCTACCGACATTTGATCAGCCATAACCTGATACTTTTGCTGGCTGTAGAGGTTTTCATCGCCTCGCGGTAACTGCTGCTTCAAACCAACTTTAAATTGCGTCATAGGCTCTTGGTCAAATGCGAAGCCGTCGGTAGGCAAGTTTTGTACAGACGCTGAAACCTGAGGATTTGCCCAATATGATGACGCTTCAGCTTCTGCATTAAAGCGATCCTTTCGATGCGCATTCCCTTTAAGCAAAGGGTCGAATTGAATAGCTAACTGCAGCGCTTGTTCCAGGCTTAGGGTCTGCGCGACAACGGGCTTATTAGCCATCAAAAAAGAAGAAAGCACAAAAATTAAGGCGAACAAGGCGCTTACTTTACAAGGTCTGTTAGCGCTTTCGTTCACTTTTTTGGGTACCGAATAGTTGCTCATGTATAACATCACTTTTCAGGTGTAAGGCGTGTTGACGTTGCCCCGCTCTTCGCTAAATTCGACAAAGGGGATTAGCAAAAAGGCTTACCACGCGTTACATAGATAAAAGATTAGAGACATCTCAAAACGACAAGACGACGTCGTGACATAAAAACGTCTCTGCTGCGAAATAAATCCGCTAGATAGATCTATGCTGTGAAAAGTGACTTAGGTGGGCGAAACTGCCCGAAGTGAGGAGATGAGCGCTGCCCCAGTATAGGTGCAGTGGCAGCCATTCTGGCTACCGATATTTCGGTTTCAACGGTAGGCTGAATAAGCGCACTCGCGCTAAGATTAAAACAGTGATCGGCTGGGCAATTACATTCATCCTTGCAGCAAGACATGTCACTCATCTTCGATGCTTTCACGCTATTCACGCCTGCATCGCTAACTTGTACGCCGTCGAACTGAGCGGGTTTGCTCTTGCTGTTTTTAACACTTAAATCCGCATGTTGTGATGACAATTCTTGGTGCTGACAATGTGTATTAGCAGACTCAGGCATTCGAACCTGATGGTTAGCAAGAGCAGCATCCGACTGCGGTGTCATCACCGACATTGAATGGGCATGTTCGTATGAATGTTCGATAGATACAGCGCTACCTGACGACACGAGGGCCATCATTAAGAACAGTGTAAGGATAAACGAACTTGCATTCGCCGACCTATACCGTTTGCGCGTTAAACCAATCCGAAACTTTCTCAAATACTGTACTCAAAATATTGCTGTCTATTGTGCAACGAAATAATAGCGTGATGTAACCAAGCAGTAAAGCTAGCCGTTAATGTCGCTAAGCTAGGGCCTGTTGACCTTTGTTGTACACCAGAGGTCAACAGACCCCAGTAACTTATTCAAACTGAGACAGGTAATCTCGCAACATAAGGCCCATGGTTGAAAATAGCGGGTTTGCTTTAGGTACCGCACACTCTTCTTGCTGATTAACCATGCTTGCGTTGAAATTCATTTTATTGAGCAAGCTTGTATTCACAACTAAGTCTGCATGGCACAACCCGTACGATTCATCGATAACGAAAAAGGTATTCGGACCTTTACTTGCGTCCATTAACTGCTCTATTCCGAGAATTGGCGTGGTTACATCAGCTTGAGAATGAGCGGCAAATAGCGGCACTTCAATTTGCTGTCCTTCCTCGACTTTGTCCCGAATGATGTTTATTAAATCCATCAATTCCAACCCTGCTAAACCTGCCACATTTGGATACTTGTAAGGGTTGGGGCCATGAGTTTGATAGGTTCCATCAATAATTCTGGCTAAGAGTTTAATGCCCCAAATTCGAGACATACTTTCAGCATTATCAGACAGCGCCAGCGCGCCAGAAAATAGCATAAGACCATCAATATTATTTACTTCGTTTCCTGCACTATCCAGATAATGTTCAACCGCCAGCGCACCACCTGTAGAGAAGCCACCTACAAGCAAAGTATCACCCATGCTATCAGCCAATTTAATGACTTCATCAACATGCCCCTGCCAGCGCTCAGCTAAATCCCAGTCAGACATGTCATCGTCGGCATCTCGTTTACCATGCCCAGGCAAAAGCGGCACGACTACAGTGAAACCCTGTTCAAATAAGATGTTGGCGATTTCACGCATGAAGAAAGGTGAGTCGCTTAAGCCGTGGATAAGCACTGCCACCTTGCTGCTTGATTTGTTGGTCAGCATGAAAGGCGAATTGCCTTCATTGCGCAATACGTTGCTGCATACCGAAAAACGATGGAGTGCCGTTTCTCTACACGGCTGGGTTTGGCCCCACTCTTTTTCGTAAAATGCTTTGAACTGATTTTGAAGGTCTGAAAAACTTCTGCTTTTCATTTCGCTCGTATCGGGTATAGATAAATTTGCGGCTATAGCCATATTTACACCTAAAAGCGCAACAATACCTATGAGCATTTTTACAAAAAACTTCGATGACACTATTATTCTCCGCTACGGATAATTAATAAAAAACGGGAGCAGTTTACCATGCTCCCGTTTCTTGTGACGATTAATACGTATATTACGTTAGCTAAAGTAAACCTCTAGATCGTCAGAACCACCGATATGTTTACCACCGATAAAGACCTGCGGCACAGTTTCACGACCGCTAATCGCCGTTAAGCTGGTTAGTGATGCATCTTTGCCCAACACGATTTCTTCGTACTCGTAGCCTTTTTCATCAAGCAGTTTTTTCGCTTTAGCACAGAAAGGGCAACCCGGTTTTGTGATAATAGAAACAGGTGCGTTAGTTTGCTCTTCTGGCGCAATGTAAGCCAGCATGGTATCTGCATCCGACACCTCAAACGGGTCGCCAGCTACATCAGGTTCAATAAACATTTTGTCTACCACGCCATCTTTCACTAGCATCGAGTAACGCCAACTTCTTTTGCCGAAACCCAAATCCGCTTTATCGACTAGCATACCCATGCCATCGGTAAATTCTCCGTTACCGTCGGGAATAACGGTTATGTTAGCGGCTTCTTGCTCTGCGGCCCATGCATTCATAACGAAAGTATCGTTTACCGATACACAAACAATCTCATCAATGCCGTGCTTCGCAAACTTTTTCGCTAAAGCGTTATAGCGAGGCAAGTGGGTAGAAGAACAGGTTGGTGTAAAAGCACCTGGAAGTGAGAACACCACGACATTTTTGCCAGAAAATAATTCATCTGTCGTTTTCGTTACCCACGTCTCACCTTCTCTGCACGGAAATGAAACGCTAGGTACTTTTTGGCCTTCTTTGGAAGTGAAGCGACTTTCTGACATAACAACCTCTTATCGGTAATCTCAATTATAAAGTAAGAAGACTAGAATGAGTTTTTGCACAAATCAATAGGTATTGTCTTACATTCGTTAATATCGATTTTGATGCTGAACCTAGCTGATAGCCTGCCTATGCTTTGAGTGGAGGTTAGGTACGGTCGTGACACCATTCATGACCCACCGTAACGCTCAGTATTTTAACATAAGCGATATTCGAGGGTTATCACCATGATTATTTTGGTTGGTGGAGAAAAAGGCGGTAGCGGAAAGAGCTGCCTGGCACAAAACATTGCAGTGTATCTTCGCACTGAAAAAGGTGCCAAGGTGTTAATGGTCGACTGTGACCCGCAGCGAACGACCTCAGACTGGATCCAAGAGCGTAAAGCTAACCCTCGTCTCGCTGAAATTAACTGTGTTCAGTTATACGGTAAAATACGTAACGAATTACTTAGCCTTCGTCAGTATTACGATTACGTTGTAATAGACTGTGGTGGACAAGATAACCTAGCGCTTCGCTCGTCAATGGCGGTTGCTGACCATATACTGATTCCACTTAGACCCAAACGTCGCGATCTCAAAACGGTACCTCACATGGAAGATATTTTATCTACCTGTAAAATGGTCAACCCAAAAATGAATGCAGCCTTTGTCATTACTCAGTGCCCGTCACTTCCAAGCTTGGCTAACCGCATTCTAGAGGCAAAAGAGGTGTGTCGTTCATTTGGTATTCCCGTCCTAAACTCTGTTACTTTTAGTAGAAACATGTATGACGATTCAGAAGAGTCAGGGCAGTCAGTTATTGAGAGTGAACCAGAAGGTAAAGCGGCCACAGAAATAAGAACCTTGTTTGAAGAGCTACTAGCTGGCAAAGTGGAGGATGCTTATGAGTTTACTCAACCTCAAAAAGTCGAAGCCGTTAGCTAAGCCCAATCTACGAACTGTAGAAGATTTTATCGACGATGCGCTGCTTTATGCCCAAGGTAAAGTGGATAAAAAGCAACCATCGGCGGCAAAAAACGATTTAAAAGACGTTCGTACAGAGCGCGTTGTGCCGATAAGAAAGCCTGTAAAATCAGAAGGTATGCGACATGCTACCTTCACGTTAACACCGCAATGTATTGAAAAACTTGCAAACATTGCCCAAAAGACAGGTAAAGCCAAGTCTGCACTGATTCGAGAGTGGATTGAAAATAACAGCATAAATTAGACTAAAGTATAAATCCAAATACGTATTTCATTCGTTTTATCCTTCACAATAATAATGTTGCCTTGGCGTTAGCCTACTGGGATACTCACCGACAGCATGTTCTGACAGCGTATAGGAGATACAATCGAATGGGCCGTGAAGGATTTCGCACAGTGCGCGTACTGGTGTGTGCCCTGCTAATTGCTGTGCATGGCGCACAGGTAAAAACGGTAGAAGCGTTCGAGCTTTTCAATACCGAGATTGCTGATGTCGAGAACCTTTTAAATGCCAAGCAATATGCTGACGCCGATAGCAAGGCACTGTTGCTTTTAGAGCAAGCGCTACAACAGCAACAAATGTCTGCTGATACATTTTCTGCCCTCGGACTTTTACTTCAAAACGCATCGCGTTTTGAGGTGTCAAAAGCCATTTTTAATGCCGCCTTAGAACGCTACACCACAGATGGTGAATTAAACAAAATGGCGTCAACGCTATTACAACTAGCCACCTCAGAAAGACACCTTTCAAATTATGCCATTGCACTGACTTATGTGCGTCGCGCTATGTCTATTGCTCAAATTGAGCGTAATGAATTACTTAAGGCTAAATTGAACCTTGAGCTAGGCATAATTCAACAAGAACAAGGCGAAATTGAAACCGCTTTGGAGCCGTTAAAGCAAGCGCTACGTTATTTTCGTGAAAAAAACATGGCCAATGAAATGAGTGTTACGTTGCTGCGCATCGGTGAGATATACAGTTTGCTCAACCAAGCTACGTTGGCTCATACCTACTACCAAGACGCTTTCGACAGTATCGAGGAAACACAGGAGACTCGATTACTTGGTGTGATCAAAACTCGTATTGGTGCCCTGTCTCTCAAAACAGGCTCTGTAGACCAAGCGATAAGAGCAATTAACGAAGGTCTTGAACTCCTGCTATCCACCTCTGATGTAGGGGCCATAGCCGAAGCAAAAATGCTATTGGGAAGAGCATTGGTTGAAAACGGCGATACGGCTAAAGGGCGAGAGTTATTGCAAGAAGCCATGCAATTTGCCGATTCATCGGGTCAGGCAAAATTGGTCAAAGAAGGCAGACTCGCTTTAGCGCAAGCCTATATGAAAGAGCAGAGTTTCGAATTAGCCTTGGAAGAGGCTCGCACGGGTACCATTGACGCGAGAAAAAATAGAGACCTTAGAGGACAGCTTAGTTTTCTTTCGTTACAGCTAAGCGCCTTTGTATCACTAGGCGAATTCAAAAAAGCTTTAGATATTCAATCTGTTATGCAGCAGCTGCGTGAGGTACTACTTGATTCAGAAAACAAGTCTGCCATTGAAGGCCTGCAGGCTGAGATTGAGCTTGTGAGGCAATCTAGGACGTTGGAGCAACTGGAAGAGTCCAAGCAGCTGGCGTTAGCGCAAGCTGAGCGAGAAAACCTGCAGACGACTCTTCTTTGGAGCATATCATTAGCAGCGTTACTCTTGACGTTTTTAGTGTGGAGCCGCTACAAACAACGTCAGCAAACGATTATTTTGCGCCGAGAAGTACGCCAGCAAACACTCAATCTTCAAGAAAAAAATCAAGAACTGGAAAGAGCCTATAAAACGCTAGAAGAGGTAAGCCTGCGCGATCCGTTAACGGGTTTGTACAATAGGCACTACCTCGAATCGCAGCTTCCCGGTGAAATAAGGCGCAGCCAGTTCTCGGCAAAACAAAGCCCCAGTACAGGAAAGACGAAACAAGACTTACTTTGCTTACTTATTGATATCGACCACTTTAAGCGCATCAACGACGACTATGGGCATATTGCCGGCGATAAAGTGCTATCAGCGTTTGCCAATGTCCTCAAAGAGGTGTTCAGACAAACGGATTTAATTATTCGATGGGGAGGCGAGGAGTTTTTGGTGGTTTGTCGCCAATCTACTCGTGAAGAGCTCCCTGAGGTTGCCGAGCGCTGCCGAGAAATGGTCGCAAACACTCCTTTTGATATCGGCTTAGAAAAACCAATCAATATTACTTGTAGCATTGGCTTTTCGCTGCTTCCTCCAAATAGAGAGGGGGACTTTGATACCGCGTGGAAACGTACATTCGCTGTTATCGACTACGCGCTGTATGCCACTAAGTTATCAGGGAGAAATGGATGGGTTGGCGTAATCGAAACGCTTAAAACTCCAAGGGAATACCCCACTCCACTAGATACGAAGTTTAATTTTCCTAGTTCGAGAATTGCCACATCGTTCAACAACGTGGCAAGTATCAAATGGCCGGAGACCCTCGAGAAATAGCAGTAGAGGAATAGAGATATGTACAGAGGAAGCTGCAGCTGCCAAGCAATTCAATATGAAATTGATCATATCGGAGAGCTTGACGCCGATGACGAAACGCTAAGCCATTCAGATACCAGTGAACTGCGCGTTACAATTGAAAAAGAGCAGCTGGTTATTGACTGTGCACCGTCAGCGCTAGCGGAACTACACGAGGCTAATAACGAAACCCACCACGTGTGTAACATTTGTGGGAGCGTTATCTTTGTTGAGCGTGGCTCTAACCAAGTGTCGGTTGAGGTGACCTTCAGCGGTCATGACGTCTTAGCAGAGTCTCACTGCCAGTTTGTATTTTAAGTGGGTACACAAGGATAAAGGCGAACTGCGAGTTCGCCCAGATATCAACAGGTGAGAAGTACATTTCTCTCTTGTTTGGTAGTCATGTCTACCCTAGTCGCTATTTTTGATATCTTCCATATGGTATTTATCAATGAGCGAATACAACGTGGGACGAGTGACGCCAAGTAATTCTGCCGTTTTCGACATATTCTTATCTGCTTTTTGATAGGCCCTGCGAATAGCTCGACTTTCAGCAATTTCTCGCACTTCACGCAGATTCAACGTTTCAGGCTCATCATGGGCATCTACAGGCATCAAGCCTAAATCGTCAGGTTGAATTACCGTACCTTCAGCCATAATAACCGCCGACTTTAGCTTGTTTTGCATTTCTCGAATGTTGCCCGGCCACTTATGGGCTAGCATGGCGTTAACTGCAGTTTCTGAAAAGCTCTTCGCTTTAGCTTTGAATTCTTCGCGATAAATATTCAAGAACGTACGTGCAAGTAAAATAATGTCTTGGTCTCGTTCACGTAAAGGAGGGATCATGATCGGCATTTCCCCCACACGGTAATATAAATCTTCCCTGAACGTTTCTTGCGCCACCATAGCCTGTAAATCGCGGTGTGTTGCACAAATTACGCGTATATCAACGGGAATTTCATTGCGTCCACCAACGCGCTCGATCACGCGCTCCTGCAAAAACCGAAGCATCTTAGCTTGCAGACCAATGGGCATATCACCAATCTCATCTAAAAACAGTGTTCCGCCTTGTGCTGTTTCTATCTTGCCGACGGTGGTTTTGTTCGCGCCAGTAAACGCCCCTTTTTCGTAACCGAACAACTCACTTTCTAGTAAGTTCTCTGGGATAGACGCACAGTTAATAGCAACAAAAGGTTTGTCTTTTCTAGGGCTGTGTTCGTGAATACTGCGCGCGAAAACTTCTTTACCTGTGCCACTTTCACCAAGTAACAGAGTGCTTATGTCGGTATTGGCAATTTTCTCAGCGCGACGTACCACTTTTTGAATAGCTTCGCTGTTACCCACTATTCTGGACATGCCTGAACGGGTGCGGGCAAGAATGCTATTCTCATGCTCTAACTTAGACAGGTTAAGCGCACGGTGCACCAATAATTTGATGGTATCTGAATCGATAGGCTTCTGATAAAAATCGTATGCCCCAAAATCGATTGCTTTTAATGCGTGTTGTTTATCGTTATTACCTGTAACAACGATAACTTTGGTTCTAGGCGCTAGCGCAATGATATCGTGAAGAATACGTAAACCTTCCGACGCATTCGCTGGATCTGGCGGAAGCCCTAAATCTAGGGTAACAACCTTAGGTTCAAAACGACGGAGCTGGGCTATGGCAGATGTGTGATCGTCCGCAAAAACAACGTTGTAATCGGTAAGACTCCATTTAAGTTGCTTTTGGATACCTAAATCATCATCTACTACCAAAATGGTATCGGTCATTTCATCATCCTATTATTCTACTTCATCCATCGAAAGGGAGTGGATTTGATAATATCCACTTTTTAGTTATACACCCTATCCTATCGGAAAATACAGCGTAAAACAGCTACCGCGTCCAGGTTCACTTTGAACAGTTAGTTTGCCACCGATAGACTCGATATATGTTTTTGCATCATATGCACCAATCCCCATACCAGCATTGCCTTTCGTGGTATCAAATGGCTTGAATAGTCGCTCTTCAATAAACGCTTTATCCATACCTGACCCTGTATCTTCTATCAAAACAAGCTGCGATTTGTTGTCAGAATTTCCAGTAATCACCACGTCGACTTCTCCGTCATCTGCGGTTGCCTGCTGAGCGTTGCTGATTAGGTGATAAAGCACGTTTGCCACCTTATCCTTATCAACCGTCACGGCCGTTTCTTTTAGCACATGAACTGTTGGTAGCGGACGTAAACCTGAACAGCGGTTGTTGACCACATCTTTGGCCAGCTCCGAAATCAAAAATTCTGAGTTTACACCTTCTTCAACGGCCTTCTTATCAGTCAGCTGCTTGAGCATTTTTTCCATTCTTGCCTTAGTGTGCTCCAAGGTTTCGAAGGTGTCTTCGATAAATTCAGGGTTATGTTTATGCTGTTGAGCATTGGCAAGAATAAGGTCGACTTGAGCTAGTACATTTTTTAAGTCATGTAAAACGAACGCAGACATTCGATTGAATGCCGCAAATTGGGCGTTTTCTGCTACCACTTGAGCGGCCTCGTGGTGCTGCATGTACGTGCCTACTTGCTCAGATACGGCGGTTAGATAGTCTTTCACTTCCCAATTTAAAGTGATTTTTTCATTGTCTCCTGACGCGAGAACAGCAAATCCCCACAGTTTACCCTCTTTTAAGAAAGGCACGAAGAGTTGGTAGCCCCATGCTTTTAGTGCCTCTCTATCTAGCTTTAACCCCTCGTAATCGAATGGTTTGACGAGGTAGGCGTCCGTATCAATGATCCAGCCATTTTTGTCGCTGTAACTTGCAAGCGTTTCCAACGTTGTACAGGTAGCGTTGTTTTCTTTCGAATCAGTTGACGCTTCATTGTTATCTGTTGACGCAGTGTTTGTAATAGGTGATGCCTTAGCCACGCATTCATAGCCATTCTGCGTTACTTTAAATAGCAGACCTGACTCATATTGAATGGCGTTAAGCATTCCTGTTAGGCCAGCGTGGTAAACATCTGATGAGGTATCCCCTGCACGTGTTAACCACTGCGTTAATTTCACCCATTCAACGCGGTAGTCGAACTGATTCGCAAAGAAATGTTTAGTGATAAATACTTTTATCTTAGTGCGAAAGCCGTTGGACAAGAATACAGTGGCGAGCAATGCGAATGACATCACAACCAATATGATTTGAACCGTCGCTCCCCAGTTGCCTCCCATATAATTTATGGCGTAGCCGACAACAGCCATCACAAAAAGATAACCGCCCGCCACTAAGAGTAGAGAGCTGTGCAATACCACGTCCCGCGAGATAAAGATATCAATGCCCCAGTGATGAATTCGTCGAATCGATATGACGAGTAAGGGCATTAACAAGAAGTAAATATAGCCTCGTGCCGCTATGTAGCCAATTTCAACCTGGTTTACCATGGTAGCGTTTGCATAAGTAACGAACTCAAACAGGTTGGTTGCTCCCAGATAAATAATGATTGGTTTAAACGCCCACTGCTCACGCCCCGCCTGTCGATATACAACTTCCAGAAGAACAAGCACTTCTAATGACAGCACGATCAGTACAAGAAAGCTCCACGCGGGATTTACTACCAATAGATAAGGGGCTAGCAATGCTGCTAGTGCGGGGGCAATAATAATTAACGTTACAGGTCGTTTTAGAACGTCGAAGATATTACTAAAGCTGGTCTGTATACAGCCAGCCAAAAAGAGTAACCATGCGAGCTGCTTAAGCACGTCAGCGCTGAGTAACCAGCTTAGCGAGATAGGTCCAAATAGCGAAGTGATTAAGGTTGTAGACCATAAAAAGGTGGCTGCGGTCGCCAATACCAATAAATGCTTGGCTACGCCGGGTTTGCGTACCGTTAACAACAGCAATAAAAGGGCTAAGTGCGCCAGACTATTTAACCCATAGCCTACATCTGAAATCATCCTTTTATCTCACCTTTATTATCATTATTTAGGAGATGAAATACAGGGAGGCGCATTGATGCAACGTCCCTGAAACCTTCGATATACAGCACATAACGTTTTCAGCTAGGTACGGTGCGCAGGCATCGCCCGCGCTATGATAAAAACTATCGTTTACGGATCACTAGTGAGCCAATTGAATACCCTGCACCGAAAGAGCAAAGTACTCCCACGTCACCGGCAACCAGGTCTTCATGGTTTAAACCAAACGCAATCACAGAACCCGCAGAAGCCGTGTTGGCATACTCGTCCAACACAATTGGCGCTTCGGTACGGTCAGCATCGCGACCTAACAGGCGTTTGCAAATCAAGGTGTTCATATTGATATTAGCTTGGTGAAGCCACCAACGCTTGACGCCTTCTGGCGTAATGTCGTGACTCGCTAAATGCGCTTCAATATGCGCTGCTGCCAATGGACACACTTCCTTGAAAACTTTGCGACCCGCTTGATGGAACAGCTTATCAGGTCCATACGGATCAACGTCTTCGGCACGTGTCATGTAGCCAAAATTAGAACGAATATTGTTTGAGAATTTCGTCAATGCCTTGGTGCTTAGCACGTCGTATACGTGCTCACTTTTGGCGGTTTCAGCAAGCTCAAGCACCGTCGCCGTAGCCACATCGCCAAAAATAAAGTGACTGTCGCGATCAGCGTAGTTAATTTGCGGTGAGACCAACTCAGGGTTAATAACCAACACGCGAGTCGCATTTTTCGCGCTCAGCATTTCATAGGCGCGATGCATACCGAACGTTGCTGCAGAACAAGCAACTAGCATATCGAAACCAAACCCTTCAATATTAAGAGCTTCTTGTACTTCAATTGCAATCGCAGGATAAGCACGCTGGGTGTATGCACACGACACAATCACAGCATCAATTTCATCGGCCGTAACATTGGCGGATGCCAGAGCTAACTTGGCCGCTTCGACGGCAATTTCGGCTTGGTGAGAAAGTTCGTCATCTGCTCGAGGGGCAATCTTAGGCTTCATTCGAGTGATGTCTAGCGCACCCTCTTTTTGATAGATGTAGCGACTTTTAATTCCTGATGCTTTTTCGATGAACTCTGCACTTGAATAAGGCATTGCTGCTACATCACCTGATTCGATTTGCGCTTTATTTTCTTCGTTAAACGCATCTACGTAAGCATTGTAGCTATCTACGAGCTCTTCGTTAGTTATACTGTCTTTAGGGTGCCATACACCCACACCACTAATCACAACTTGCTGAGACATAGGCATTCTCTATTATTTGATAGCACTACGGTGGTATTGAGCATTGCGTTACTCTGTGTCCTAAACGCATCTATACCAGTGCAATTGAGCCTAATCGTATTTACCTTAAAAAATACGACTGCGTTTTATGGGTTATAGCTTACCTTAATCCTTAAACGGTGTAACCATTGCGAACGCAAGGAAAGCTCTATTCCTCCGTTTAATACCAGTCCGCATAGATAATTACCCACTCAGCGAGACTTAAAATGTTCGTAATCGTGGCGTGTTTTCGCAGGTATAGTGGCTCTACATCAAGGTGACACAACAAAGAGTAAGGACATTTAAAACTCGCCCTTCGGGAAGGTCTGGCAAGCTTCCAATAAAAAACCCCGCTTCAAAGCGGGGTTTCATGTAATCAACGCGGGAGCTTACAGCTGGTTGATTTGCCACACCGTTACTGTGCCGCTAACTTCGTTGCCTACAACAAGAAGAGGCACACCGCTTGGGCTGTCTTCAGCGCTAACAAAAACCAGGCTTTCTGGCGCTAGGTCACCAATGACATCGTCGCTTGTCAAACCTTCGGTTAGGTCACGGTTAATTACATATTCTGCAAATTGAACGTCATAAGGGTTAGTAACGTCGTATACGAAAATACCGCCCATGCGCTCTGTGCCGATAAACGCGTAAGTGCGATCGCCAACTTGACCCAAGGTTAACGCTTCTGGCTCTGGACCTTTATTCTCTGAGCGCGAGTCGCTTGCATTTTCATCGTCACCATTGTTGAACTGCGCCCCATGAACCGACGCTGTAATACGTTCAAAATCATCACCCGAGTCATAAACCACTAAACCATTTTGATCCCAGATAGTGAATGAACGTGCACCGTAAGCGTACGCTGCATCGTACTCTCCGTTTCCGTCAGCATCACCCATAGCTGAAGTTACACGTAAGTCGTCCGCTTCACCTGTCGCCTGTAGCATAGCTAATTCAGAGTTGGCGGCAGCGGTAAGATCTTCTACTTTAACTTCGTCTGTATAAGCTAGACAGCCATCATCTTCGTCAAAATCAACACCACCTGCAGCAGTACATGCCGCCTCATCAGCAGCGTCAAAGAAGTACTCACGGGCATCGCCTTCGTTAGCGGTAAGAATGAAAGTCGCATCCTTCCATGTAAAGTTAGCAATGGTATCAGGCTGGTATACACCATAAATACCTGTGTACTGACCAAAACTCACCGCATCATTTTCTTGGATATCAATATTAAGTCCAGCCCAAGACTTAGTTCCTAAGCCGACGACATCTACCGTTAACTCTTCCAAGTCAATAATCGCAAGGCCATTGTTTTCCTGAAGACTAACGTATGCAACATCGTTAGTAGCGGTGATGTATTCTGGTTCCAGATCTTTCGCTACCGTTGAGGTAATAGCTGTGCCGTTAATCGTGCGTCCTGCTGGGTTAGGAAACATCATTCCCTGCGCCATCAAGTCTGCTTCAGTACCGTTTAGAGCAGTAAAGCCAACGGTCGTCCCCGTTTCTTCTGGCTCACCACTTGCAAGAATATTTATGACGCTAACAGAACCTTCAGGGTCAATGGTGTAGTCATCAGAAGGCTCACCCTCGTTCGCTACCAACACTTTGCCACCATCCGGCGTAAAAGTGACCATATCCGGTAGTGCACCAACCTCGACAGAATCCAAAAAGGCTGGAGCAGAACTGTCTAGCCCGTTGTAGAACAACACATAACCGTTATCAGTTTTAACGTCTGCAGGTACAGCAACAGCCATAAGGTCACCGCTAACCGCAATGCTTGTTAAGCTACCTAAAGTCACACCATTTATATCGGCAGGCAGTGCGATAGTGGTAAGCGTTAGCGTAGTGGTGTTTATCGGATCAGCCATAGTAGCCGTGTTTACGCTAGAGGCATCAATAACTGCTATTGTATTCGTCTCGCCGTTTGTCGCGTAAATCGTATTGGTCTCAGCATGGTACTGAACAATTTCTGCGGCCGTTTGATTGCCTAAGAAAGCACGACCAACGATATCCATTGCAATGCCGATTGACGCATCGGTACCATCACTTCCGTCTGTCCCTGGGTCACCTTGTTCACCCTGAGGTCCTTGAGCTCCTGTTTCGCCCTGCGCACCGTCGTCACCGTCAAGGCCACATCCCGTGAGCGCCGCTGATACTAAAAATGCAAGTAACCCGTATTTAAACTTATTACGCACTGCCATTTGATTTCCTTTTTATTTGTATTTTTGTCGTACGTTATGAGGCTCGAGAAACCCAAGGATTTTTCCACCTTGTTCTCGCAAAGCGAAGGAAGAAAACAGGGATCCCTAACCTTAGTACACCAGAAATTTTATGTAACTTCTATGTATAAATTAGAATCAGTTTATGACACAAATATTAAATAGGCAAAAGCGCGTAACTTTTCTATAACAATAGATGGCACACACGCCGCTTTAAATATGGACAGCACGGAGCAGTAGGCTCAAAGTAATCACACTTCGCTCATGCAATTGTAAGCATATATTTCAAATATCCCTCGGCGTGTAAGGAAAAACGGTTTAGCTTAACAGCGGAACACGCTTCGCTTTTTCAAAGGTATAGTTTTATTTATAAGCACTATCTGATACTAATATTGCCAAATAGACGTATAAACTGAATGGGATAGTGCTTTAGCGCGCAAAAGTGAGCGAAGCGAGAACATTCAGTTATTAAAAAGGATTAACCATGAAATTGAAATTCACAGCTTCGGCAGTTATTGCCGCAGCGCTTACTTTAACAGCCTGTGCAACATCTCCTACGGGTAGAAATCAAGTGTTGCTCTATTCTGAAACTCAGCTCGCGCAAATGGGTGATCAGGCATTCACGGGCATGAAAGAAGAATTAAAAATTTCGAATAAAGCGGTTCAAAATTCTTACGTAGAATGCGTTGCAAATGCCATCACTGCTCAAGTACCAGCCACGGTATTCAATGGACAATGGGAAGTCGTTGTATTCGACGATGAACAAGTTAACGCATTTGCGCTACCCGGTGGAAAAATTGGTGTCTATACAGGCTTGCTCAACGTTGCAGAAAACCAGCATCAACTTGCTGCTGTCATTGGCCATGAAGTAGGTCATGTTATTGCAGAGCATGGTAATGAGAGAATGTCGCAGTCAACATTGATAAATATGGGCAGTCAGGCGGTAGGCCAAGTTTTAGCCGCGAATGAAGTGCCTCAGTCGGGTCCCATCATGGCTGCGATCGGATTAGGTGTTCAAGTCGGTGTCCAACTTCCTTTTAGCCGAACTCATGAATCTGAAGCCGATGTCATTGGTCTTCAGCTAATGGCGAAGTCTGGGTTTGACCCAAGACAATCTGTAAACTTGTGGCAAAACATGGACGCAGCAAGCGGCGGCAACCGCCCAATGGAACTTTTGTCGACTCACCCAGCACCTCAAACCAGAATTGATAATTTACAAGCGAACATGCCTAACGCCTATGCAGACTATCAAGCTACTGCTTACCGCCCGAACTGTCGCTAAAAGTATGTAATGCTATTCCGCATAGGCCATTACCCCGCTCAGCGAGAGTTAAAACGTTCGTAATCGCGGCGTGTTACGTCGCTCTTAATCTTAGGATAAAAAAAACGCTGCGAAATGCAGCGTTTTTTGTTTGAAACCAACGAAATTATTCGCTGTCTGCTTTGTGAAGATGTACATCCATTTGTGGGAATGGAATTGAAATACCCTCTTCATCAAAACGCAGTTTAACGTTTTCAGTGAAGTCGAATTTAACACCCCAGAAATCGGCAGAATTCACCCATGGACGAACAATAAAGTTCACGCTGCTGTCGGCCAGTTCAGATACTGCAATTTTAGGCGCTGGCTCTGCAAGAATACGCTCATCAGCCGCCACCATTTCTTCAAGAATTCTTTTCGCCTTAAGAAGGTCAGCGTCGTAACCAATACCAACAACCATGTCCACACGACGCGTGTCTCTTGCTGAATAGTTAGTGATGTTGCCACCGTAGATGTTGCCATTAGGAACAATAATTTCTTTATTGTCTGGTGTGTTCATTGTTGTGGTGAAAATACCAATCTTAACAATAGAACCAGCAGTACCTGCAGCTTCGACAAAGTCACCCGCTTTAAATGGTTTGAAAACTAGAAGCATTACGCCAGCTGCAAAGTTCTTAAGCGAGTCTTGCAATGACAAACCAATAGCTAAACCAGCAGCACCTAATATAGCAACTAATGACGTTGTATCTACGCCTAGCTGATCAAGCGAAGCGACAATAACAAACAGCATTAGAATGGCGCTAAGGATAGCTTCCAGGAAGTCCACTAGCATGTTGTCGTATTTAGACTTGGCCATTAGGCGTCTAAATACAGATAAAATGAAACCAACTACGATCCTACCTATTACATAAATCGCGATTGCCATCAGAATGTTAATCCCCCACGGGATGGCGTAATCGTTTATGTACCTTTCAACATCGCTTGCAGAAAAAAGCGAAAGTTTTTCTTCCATAATATGGTCCTTGTCATGGTTAGTTGATAATTGCTCAAATACGGTAGCAGCTATTTGATTTAAGACCAATATAATATGGGCTCAAACACAGTAAATTTGCTCTAAAGTCTAAGCTACATGGGTATTTAAAAGCGTTAGCATTATACAAAAGTAGAGGAAATTCATTTGTTTTACTTTAGGATCCACTGTCCTTTTTTGTACATTTTTGCAGCGGTTTGCTGGCCATCTAAGCAAGGCGGGTGTTTGACGGTCTAGTAGCTCTAAATCGACAAGTTTCTATGCCGTATAGGTGGCACATAGGCGCTAGAATGAAAAAACAAAAAATGAACGCTTTTTATTCGCTTGTCACACGCTTGTCACTCAACAAGCGCATCCTTCATCACGAAGCTTAAATGCGCTTTGTGTTTCTTTTCCATTTTTTGGAAGTTACCGAGTTATAAGACATTTTTTTTGATGATTTTTTAGCCTCAAAGTTTTAGACTAAAGTCTCATGAAAGTTGACTGTTCACTACGCCTCATCAGTGTGTGTTGAGCAACTTCATGAAGGAGCTTTAGCAAACTATGTCACGTAAAGGATTAACGCATGTTGCTTCTCATAACCCTGTTTTCGGTGGTTTTGTGTTTATTTTTATATTCACTGCGCACCGATAAAGGAAAACATACTAAGTACGCAAGAGCGGACTACCGCCCAGCAGCCCAATCGAAGTCTTCATCCAACGTGTTGAAATCTACTTCGAGAAACTCTTCGCCTTCCGCGGCCTAGAGAGTGAGTCATGTGATTCTTAAATAGGCAGCATGCTGTCGTTTGCGTAAGTTTTTGCATATTTACTTACGCGATGTTGTCGACAGCATTGCAACCTGTATCCACACACGTATTATACGCGTTAAAACTACACATCTGATTTGTTATGCGTATACCAAGAGTTTATTACCCCAACCCAATCCCGTTAGAACAAGAGTTTGAGTTAACTGAAGACGCCGGTCATCACATCGCGACGGTACTGCGCATAAAGCCCAATCGCCCTATTGTGCTTTTTAATGGCGACGGCAATGAATACAGTGCGCAAATTATTAGCGTTCAAAGAAAAAAAGTGACGGTTGAAGCCGACGCTTGTTTATCGCTAGCGAAAGAGTCCCCGCTTCATTTGCACTTAGGTCAAGGGGTATCTAAAGGCGATAGAATGGATACCGTGCTACAAAAAAGCGTGGAACTTGGCGTATCAGAAATAACGCCCGTCATCACTGAACGCTGTACGGTTAAACTCGACGAGTCGCGCTGGGAAAAGAAAATTCAGCAATGGCAGAAGATCATTATTGGCGCCTGTGAACAAAGCGGTCGCAACATTATTCCCGCGCTCAACGCCCCGGTTAGTCTTAATCAATGGTTGTCGTCTTCAACCAATACCACAAGATTAGTTCTCGCACCTGGCGCAGAGCAAAGCTTGGCAAGACAACCTTATAATGCTCAAGGCTTTCGTTTGCTTATTGGCCCTGAAGGTGGGTTATCTGAAACAGAAATTCATCAGGCAAACGAAAACGGTTATCAGTCGGTAAGTTTGGGCCCACGTATTTTGCGCACCGAGACAGCGGCAATTACAAGCCTAAGTATTCTTCAAGCTCAGCACGGCGACTTCTAAGTCAGTATTTTAGGCAGCTATATAGCAAGCATAGTGCTAGCTCAGTAACTTGAAGAATTCAGGTGTGCCCCCATATATGATTACAATCAGCTGGGCCATCTGAGCCGGCATTTTATCAACATTCAAGGTGAAAACATTATGCAATATACCGTTGGCGTAATTATGGACCCCATCGCGAGCATTAAGCCACATAAAGATACAAGCTTTGCGATGATGCTTGAAGCTCAGCGCCGCGGTGCAAAGGTTGTATATTTTGAATTAAAAGACCTGTATTTAGACAATGGTAAGCCTATGGGTTTAGGTAAAACCGTATCGGTCAAGGATCAAGCTACAGATTTCTACACCATTGAAGACGAGTCGACCTTGCATTTAGGCGACATTGATGTGTTACTCATGCGCAAAGATCCACCCTTTGACAGCGAGTTTTTGTATGCGACTCAGGTGCTGTCGCTTGCGCAGGACGCGGGAGCGCTAGTTGTAAATAACCCTCAAGCGCTTCGCGACTACAACGAGAAGCTGTTTACGTCGTACTTCCCAGAACACATTCCCAATACCTTAGTCACGAACAACCAAGCGCTTATCCGTGAGTTTCACGCCAAGCACCAAGACATTATTTGCAAACCCTTAGACGGTATGGGTGGCGCGTCTATCTTTAGAGTGAAGCCTGATGGCAATAACTTAGGCGTTATTATTGAAACCCTAACCAAGTTAGGCACGCGCTACATGATGGTACAAGAGTACCTTCCAGAGATTAAAGACGGCGATAAGCGCGTACTCATCGTTGATGGTGAAGTCATGCCGTACTGCTTAGCGCGACTGCCTACAAAAGGGGAAACCAGAGGTAACCTAGCCGCTGGCGGTACAGGACGCCCTCAGCCAATCTCAGATTCTGACCGCGCCCTAGCCGAAGCCATCGCGCCAACGCTCAAGGAAAATAACATTTTATTTGTAGGACTTGATGTTATTGGCAGCAAAATTACTGAAATAAACATTACTAGCCCAACTTGCGTAAGAGAAATAGAAGCAGCTTACGATGTTAATATAATGGGTGCGCTGTTTGACGCCATTGAAAAGCGCTTAGCCAGTAAATAAAGTAAGGTTGTATTGGTAACACAGTGCAGTTCGTATCGTAAAAAGCAAATATGAGTGGATAGAGCGCCTTTAGCTTCAATAGTGTAAAGGCCCTCACAGAGCAAAAGATAGTAGATAAAAGACAAACTATGACGGAATTAAAAAGCCTACAAAATCATTTTCTGGTCGCGATGCCTAGTTTGGACGATCCGTATTTTTCTCGCTCACTCATTTATATTTGTGAACACAACGCTGAAGGTGCTATGGGTATTGTAGTAAATCAACCCTCTACCATGAACGTGAAGCAGCTTCTTGAACAGACTGATAAAGAACTCACTGTGTCTGACGACAAAGCAGAGCAAATCGTGCTGGCTGGCGGTCCTGTAAGCCAAGAGCGAGGATTTGTGCTGCACTCGTCGCAAAGAGAGTGGGCATCTAGCTTAAAGCTTGCACCAGGGGTTATGGTGACCACCTCCAAGGACATTTTGACTGCTATTGCCAATGATGAAGGCCCTGAAGACGTTTTGATTGCTTTGGGGTACGCGGGCTGGACAGCCGGTCAGCTTGAGAAGGAAATGCAGGAAAACGCATGGCTCACCATCGAAGCTGACGAAGAAATTCTGTTTAACACGCCTATGCACAAGAAATGGCAAGCAACAGTAAATAAACTCGGTGTGGATGTATGGCAGCTAGCACCGGGAGCGGGACATGCCTGATATAGGAAATCGTACGGTACTTGCGTTTGATTTTGGTACCAAAAGCATTGGCGTGGCGGTAGGTCAGGAAATTACCGGTACGGCTTCCCCTCTTGCAGCGCTGAAGGCACGAGACGGTATTCCTGACTGGACGTTAATAGAAAAGCTTTACGAAGAATGGCAACCGCATATCGTGGTGGTGGGTTTACCGCTTAATATGGATGGTACTGAGCAGGAGATGACTCAACGCGCCCGCAAATTTGCAAACCGTCTACATGGGCGTTTTAAAGTGGCCGTTGACACCTGTGATGAGCGACTGACTACCACAGACGCTAAAGCCATGCTGTTTGAGTTAGGTGGCTATAAGAAACTGACTAAAGATAAGGTTGATAGTGTGTCGGCCTGTGTAATATTCGCTAGCTGGAGCGAGAGTCAGTACGAATAATTGTTAGGGCCTGTTGACCTTTGTATGCTGCTAGGGCCTGTTGACCTTTGGTGTACGAATTTTGGTCTAAATGGAAGCCTTTTAATCGCGAAACAGTCCTGCAAGCCTAGCGGGCTAAGTTAAAGGACTG